>OMSK01000007.1 GCA_900313725.1 uncultured Bacillota bacterium
CCAGAATTACAAAAATTATTTGAACAAATATTAAATAAAAAATTAGATAGAAGAAATTTTAGAAAAAAAATATTAAAACTAGATATTGTTGAAGATACTAATGAAAAAAATATTGCTGTGACAGGTAGACCAGCTAAACTATATAATTTTAAAAATAACGAAGATAGGAATTTATTTTAATGGATAATAGAGGTTTTGGTTTATCTGAGTTATTAGTATTTATAGGTATATTTTTATTTATTTTAGTCGCAGTAGCAATATATGGAAGAGTTAAACTGGGAAATGAAAGCTTTTATACAAAACCTGATGTAGATATCAATAAACAAGAAAATGTAAATGATTCAATAGAAATAATTATACCTAAAGAATATATCAAATTAGAAAATTCTTTAAATGAAACCGCAAGAAAATATAATATTTCTAAAGATAAAGATCAAATAATTACTTTAAAAGAATTACAAACAAATAACTTAATTGGTAATATAGTAGATCCAAATGATAATAGTATAATGTGTAATGGTTATGTTGAATATTATTCTAATTTAAATCAGTATACATCATATATTAATTGTCCGGGAATGTATGTTACAAACTTATATAATTATGAATATGAAAAAAATTAATTATTTTCATATTTACATATTTAATACTAATTAAATAATATAATAAACAGATTTATCATTTTTGTTAATCAGATTTGATATATCTGTTTTTTTTTACTCTATAATTTGTCAAAACTGTTGTTTGATTTCTTATGAAAATCAATATATTATTGACATCGAAGGAGGAAAAAATGAAAAGATTTTTGAAGATTGTTGTACTTATATTAATAATAGGTACAAGTAGAATAAAAGGGGTTAAAGCTGAATCTTTTTATGAAGATAATTGGATTACTGGTGTGTATGCTAATTTAGTTGATGGTAATTTTTCTAAACCACAACTTATGCGTTTTATAAGAAGAAAATCAGATAATCAAGCATCATATTGTCTAACACCTAGAGTATTATTGTATGAAGATGAAATATATGATGTTACTGATTTAAATCTTACAGAAGAACAGGATAAAAGAATAAAAAAATTAGCTTATTTTGGGTATGGCTATAGTAATCATACTAGTAATGAATGGTACGCTATTACACAATTTATGATATGGAAGACAGTAGAACCTAATATGGATATATTTTTTACTGATAAGTTTAAAGGTAATAGAATAACAAGATTTATTGATGAAATAAATGAGTTAGAAAATCTTATTAATCAATATGATATTAAACCAAATGTTAGTATTACAGATTTAAAACTTAATTATCTAGAGCAAGTAGAAGATAGTAATAATGTTATTAAAGATTATAAAATTAATAAAACAGATGGCATAGATGCTTCAATTGATAATAATATAATATATATAAAATCAACTATACCTGGTAATCATACAATAGAGTTTAATAAAGAATATAACTTATATAATAATGATCCTATTTATTATAAAGCTTCTAGAGGCCAAAACATATTAGTCCCAGGTAATCTTAAAGCAAATAATTATAAATTAAATATTAATGTTTCAAAAGCAAATGTTGTTTTAACTAAATCTGATACAAATACTGAAGAAGTATTAGAAGGGGCTGAATATGGTCTATATGACAGTAATTATAATTTAGTAAATAAATTAGTTACTGATGAACAGGGAAAAGCAGTTTTTACTGATTTAATGCCAGGTGTATATAATTTTTTAGAAATAAAAGCTCCTATAGGTTATCAAGTAGATAATACATATCATGATTTTATAGTAGATGATGCATATGAATATATATTTTTAAATGATGATAGAATTAAAGCAGATGTCTATTTAAATAAATTTATATCAATGGATGGAATAATTCAACCAGAAAAAAATATTGAATTTGAAATATATGATTTAGATGATAATCTTATAACAAATTTAACCACAAATAATAAGGGAGTTGCCTCTATTAATTTAGAATACGGTAAATATAAAATACATCAAGTAAATACAACAGATGGATTTAGTAAAGTAAATGATTTTTATGTTGATATAAATAATAATGAAGATAAAATATATTATTTGAATGATATAAAAATAGAAGAAAAATTTAAGAAAGAATTAAAGAATAAAAAAGAAGAAAAAAAAGAACAATTATCTGATAATAATTTAGAAGAAAAAAATAATAATCTAGATATTAAAGAAGAATTAAAAGAAAATAAAGTAGATAATAATCCAATTAATAATCCCAAAACACTTGATTCTAGTATTTATATTTATATTATAGTTGGTTATATTTCATTTATTGTTTTGTTATATTTAATTGCTTGCATAAAAGATCATAAAGAATAAGTGTCAAATAGTGTAAACCATATCTAAATGTTAATGTTATTCATATACAATAAATATTATATTTGTTATAATTATATAAGATAGTGAGGTGTATGAGATATGAAAAAGTTTTTAAAGGTATTAACTGTATTTATATTATCATTTTGCTTTTTTAATCGTGTACAAGCAATTATCTTATTTGATAATCAAGTAGGAACATATGAAGAAGAATTAGCCAAATTTCCAACAGATTATCAAAATAAAATAAAACAATTACATAATATATATCCAAATGCAATATTTGTTAAACAAGATAAATTCTTTAGCTATAAAGATAGTACTCATCCAGAAAAATCATATAAAGAAGTAACAGTTTCATGGAATGATATGCTAAGTGCTGAAAAATATATAAAATTTGATAAAAATTATGCTACTAATAAAATTGCTTCACCAACAAGTGAGATTGAAGCATCTGCTAAACCAGATTCATATAAATCTTCAGTTTGTGGTGAATGGCGTGATAAAGAAAAAGGAATATGTGCTTGGTTTGCAGCCAGTGAAGAAGGTATAATTTATTATTTAAATCCATATAATTTCTTAGATGAAAAACATGTATTCATGTTTCAATCACAATATTATAATTCTACTGAAACAGAAGTAGGTGTTAATAATATATTAACAGATGCATTTAAAAATAAAGAATGTCCTGGTTCTAATGGAAAAACATATGCACAAGTAATTATGGAAGTAGCACATGATAACAATATAAGTGCATATATGTTAGCTTCTCGTTTAGTTCAAGAAAATGGTAGGGGAACATCACCACTTGTAACAGGAAAGTGTTTAGATGATGGAGAAAACTGTACAAAATATTATAATTTATATAATATTCAAGCAAGTGGTTCAACAGATGCAATAAAAATATCAAATGGTATTAAATGTGCAAGTGGTACATTAATAAGAGAATCAGATAAAAAAAATTTATGTAAAGGATATAACTGGACATCTCCATATTTATCAATTAAAGGTGGAGCACATTTTATTCAAAGTAAATATATTGGTGTTAATGATACATATAATGTAAAAGGTCAAATGACTAATTATTTACAAAAATGGGATCCATATGGACCTAATTTAGCAGGGCATCAATATATGCAAAATATAAGAGCTCCATACTATGAAGCAGAGAGTACATATAATTCAAATATGAAATATATGGGTAAAGACTTTAAATATATCTTCTATATTCCTATATTTGAAGGAGCACCTAATACGTCAAATAGTACACCAACAGTTAAATTGGGTGATATAAATAGTGATGGTGTAATTAATTCAGCAGACTTGCTTAGAATAAGACAACATTTAATTGGAAGTAAAAAACTAAGTGGTAATGAAGTAGCAGCTGCTGATATCAATAAAGATGGCATAATTAATTCAGCAGACTTACTTAGAATAAGACAACATTTAATAGGAACAAATATAATTAAATAGGAGGAAATATGAAAAAAATTAAATATATAGCGTTTAGTATAATTGCATTGTTTGCATTTAACAATAAAGTATTTGCTGGAGCATATATTTCAACTGATAAATCACAAGTAACACCTGAATCAACTTTTACTGTTACTGCAGGTGTAAGTGGTGTAGCATCTTGGAATGTTCATGTTAGTGCTTCAGGACCAGTTAGTGGATGTACTATAAATGCAGCA
Source organism: uncultured Bacillota bacterium (assembly GCA_900313725.1). Classification (GTDB taxonomy): domain Bacteria; phylum Bacillota_I; class Bacilli_A; order RF39; family UBA660; genus OMSK01. The sequence goes on from OMSK01000007.1 coordinate 4,042, forward strand.
GATGCTACTGAAAGTGCAACAAATGGTTCAAAGAGTTATAGTGTAACATGTAAAGCAACAGGAACAGGTACGATTACATTAAGACTTAGTGGGGATACAACTACTGAATCTGGTGCTAATAGTGCTATTAGTGGTACTAGAACCGTATCAGTAATTGCAAGACCATCAGGTGGAGGAGTAACTCCATCAAGAACAACACCAACAACTCCTAAAAGAACAGAACCAACAAAATCAAGTAATACAAAGTTGGAAGAATTTGGAGTTAAAGGATATAGTATATCTCCTGAATTTAGTAATGATAATAATAATTATTCATTAACAGTACCATTTGATACAACTAATATTACTATTTATACATCTAGAACAAGTGATAAACAAAAAGTATCTGGTAATGGTGATAAAGAAGTAAAGACAGGAGATAATAAATTTGAAGTAGTTGTAACTGCTGAAGATGGAACAAAAAGAACAATTAATTTAAATGTAAATGTAGATACAAAACCTATTACAATTAAATTAGATGGAAAAGATTATACTGTTATAAAGAAAAAAGAAGAATTACCTAATTTAGATATACCTCATGAGGATATGCAGTTAACAATACAAGAACAAGATGTTTCGGCATATCGAATTGATAAGATAGGTTATATTTTAATCGGACTTAAAAATAATGAAGGTAAAGTACAACTATATAAATTTGATTCATATAAAAATAATGAAAAAGAACCTACATATGAATTATTTAATTATTTAAAAATAAAAGATATGAATTTAGTTATATTAGAATTTCCTACAAAAAAAATACCATCTGGTTATAAAAAGTATACTGAAAAAATAGGTGATACAGAATATACTGTTTATAAATTAGATAAAGATTCAAAATATGGTTTAATATATGCGACTAATGCTGAAACAGGAAAAACTAATATTTATAAATATGAAAAAAGCGAAAATACTGTTCAAATATATGAAAAGTTA
>OMSK01000003.1 GCA_900313725.1 uncultured Bacillota bacterium
AATATCTAGTTTTAATATTTTTTTTCTAAAATTTCTTCTATCTAATTTTTTATTTAATATTTGTTCAAATAATTTTTGTAATTCTGGTAATGTAAAATCTACTGGAAAGAAAACTTTTAACAATTTAGTATTTAATAAATCTTTCTTTAATTTTTCCACAGTCTTTTCTATTATTATTCCATTATCATAAATAGTTTTAGGAATACTATTTATATTAAACCATTCATATTCTTCTTTTATATTAAAATCATTATTTACTTTAACAGTATCAACTATACCTAAAACAGAAATACCTACTATTCTTGTTTCTGGAATTCTTTCTATATCAGAAAAAACATCACATACTTCTTTATATATATTAGTTATTCCTATTTTTTCATTTAATGTAGCATCTGCACATTCATCTAAAGTTTCTTTATTTAACATTAAATTACTTGGTAACATCCAATAACCTTTAAAAGGATCATCTTGTTTTTTAAATAATAAAACTTTAATTTCACCTTTATCAAATGTAAACAAATTTATTAATACTTCTATTTTATTATTAAACATAATATTCTCCTTTGTGTACTAAAGACAAGTATGATTATATAACAAATCAATTTAAATGTCAAATTAAAAAAATAATAGAATTAACTATTATTTTCCATATGAAACTGTTTTTTCAACAACTCTTTTAACGTCTCTTTCATTAAAAGGTTTTTGTAACATATCAATAATTGGATATGTGAATGCTCTATCAATAGAACCTCTATCATCAGCACCTGTAATTATAGATACTGGATATTTCATAAATAAATTATTATCTTTAAAATAATCTAATACTTCAAATCCATTTATATTAGGCATATTTAAATCAAGTAAAATACCACTTATTTTATTATCAACAGTAGTTGTTAATATATCAATTGCTTCTTTACCATCATGTGCCATAATAACTTCAAATGTATCATTAAATATTTTAGAAATAAAATTAGTTATTAAATCTGAATCATCTACTACTAAAATAGCTTTATCTTTAACAGTATTTCTAACTGGTTCTTCTCTTTGTATTTTTTCTTTTCCAAGATAAGAAGTTGCTAAATCAATTATTCTATTTGTTTCAGCTATTAATTCATCATAATGATCATAAATATAGCTAACTGCATTTGCTTTACCTTGCATTTCATGATTATATGCTAATTCAGCTAATTTTACAAATCCTAAATATCTAGCATCACTCTTTAATGAATGAGCATATATTGCATAATTAGCCATATCTGATGCTTCTTTATATCTTTTTAAATTGTTTAATTTTTCTCCAACACCTTCTAAGAATTCTTCTAATGTTTCATTATAAGTGTCCATATTTCCAAATAGTTCTAAACTTTTTTGTACATCTACACCATTACTTGTTAATAAATTTACGTCTTTCATTCTATCACCTACTTAAATTATATCATATTATTATTTACAAATAAAGATTAATCAATCGTGATTAATCATATTTAATAAATTTATTTTAAACATATCTTTATCAGAATGTTCTTTAGAAACCATAACTCCCTTATAGGTTACTAATTCTGATTGATGTCCTTCACTTAATATATTATCTTGTGTAAATAAAGTATTTAACATTACTGTTTTTTCTTTTTCATATACTAAATATTGTAATTTAATTTCTCCATGGACTTTAGCAAACATTGTATCTGTTGGTAGTTTAAGTTCATATGATACAGTATTGTTTTCCTTATTTGTTGAAACAATTTCACCTAAAAAATTACCTTCTTTTAACTTTGGATAATAATCAAAATGTAATTTTTTATATGCTAGCATATTATATTTTTTCAATGATCTTTCAAGCTTATGGAATTCATTTTCATTCACATAATCAAATAAATATGTTTCTTTCATCATATGCCTCCTGTTCGCTATCCTCTCTATTATGTATAATAACATATCTATAATTTAAAGTCAATAAAAAAGAGTGTTATGATTACACTCCTTTTACATTTACTTTAACCTTTGAATTAGTATTATCAGTATTGTATGCATTTAAATACATAGATACTAATTCTTGTCTTAAAGCAGCTAGAACCTTACTTGGTTTAGTATTAGAACTAATGATAACATCTTCAATTATTTCATCCATTATTTCTTCTTCAGAATTTACTGGAACAAAATATTCTCCTTCTTCAGTTATTGTATCAATTTGATCTTCTGAAATTACTTCTTCAGCAGGTTTTACATTAGTTGTTATTGTAACATTTTGTTCTTCTGCTTGTGGTTCAACTGGTACTACTTCAATTTTTTCTACAATTACTTCTTCTTCAATTTTTTCTGTTTGAACTTCAGTTTTTGTTTCAACTTGAACATCAGTTTTTGTTTCTTTTGTTTCACTAATTGTTTCTGTTTTTTCTTCTACTATTTCTTCTTTTGAATCTTTTATTTCTTCAAAATATTCTGTAGCAGGTTCTTGTTCATATTGTTTTCTAGCAGCTTCAAATCCGTTATATGTAGCATTATAAGAGTTTCTATAGATTTCATTCCATTCTCCAGATTTACCATCTACATATGGATTTGAATTTCTATATCCTGCTTTAAAGTCAGCAGTTGCTTGAGCATCTCCTCTATTATTTGCTTCAACAATTTCAGATTCAGTTAAACCTTTAATTTCTTTACCTGTTTCAGTATCTCTTATAGTAACAATTTCTGGTTCTCTTACTGATTCAGGAACTTCTGCTTCACTAACATATACAGTAGAAGTAGATCCTGTTGCTTTTGCTTCACCTTTATAAAAATTTGAACCATATGGATTTGAATTTTCAAATTCAATTGATGAAACTTCTGGTTTTACATGTAATTTTAAATCTATTCTACTTGCAATTTCTTTAACAACATTTTTATAATAATATTCTTCTGAATAATTACTATAAGTTGTTCCTTCTAATGCTATTCTCATTGCGTCTTCGCTTTGAGTTCTCATTATACTTCTTAAACTTTTTCCAGATGCATTAGATGCGATTATTTTACTAATTTCTTCAAGAATTTGTTCTTTTGACTTATTTTTATAATCAATACCAAATAGTGTTGACATATTGATTACTTCTTCTTCTGTCATATTAGATACATATTCTCCATCTAAGCAATTAACATATAGAGTATTATAGAATTGTACTCTATCATCTTCATCACTAATTACACCACCATTTGTAAGTGAATCAGTTACATCTAATAAGTTTAATACTAAGTCAATAGCCATTGGACTATAAGACATTGTATATTCAGTATTTTTTGATATAAGTCCTTCTTTAATTTCAACAGCTTCTAATCTTAAACTTTCTAATTTAGCAGCATCATTATTTTTGATTGCTGTATGCATAGAAGCAATTATATTAGCTAACTTATTGACAATTTTTAAATCATTCTCATTTTTTATTAATTTAGAATAATCTAATATAGTAGTTTCATCTGAGATGATTGTTTGTTCTTGAATAGATTGTTCAGCAACCATTGAATCATTAATCATATCAATAGAATTCATATCTTTTTCTTGATTCATTATTTCAATAGTTTTACCTGATATTTCATTTCTATTCATCATAAGATAATAGTTAAGATATAATCTTGCGATTGATTCTTTCATATTATCATCTATATCATAATTGAATAAACCTTTTTTCATACCATCATTAATGAAATCTGTAACATCATTTTCAATTTCAGCTATTTCATCATAGTATTTTTGGTTATCTTCAACATATTCAGCTGCATCTTCTGGTATAACTAGGTTTTCTTCTGTTGCTTGTTCTGTTACAGCTTCAGTTGCTTGTTCTGTAGCTGTTTCTGGTTGATCATTTTGTGGTGCTTGTGATTCTATTTGTGCTTTGTTTTCTTTTTCATTATTTTTACCACAAGCAGTAAATACAGCTAATCCAGTACCAACTAATCCTGTACAAATTGTTATACTTAAACCTGTTGCTAATTTTGCTTTGAATCTTTTATTTAAATGCTTAATAGCATATCTTAATCCATATTTCTTTGCCATTTAAATTACCCCCTTTATTACTTAGTAATTCTTTCTACTTTGTAATTACCTGTGTAACTATATCCTGCACTAATTAATGTTTTATCATTATATGTTGTACTCCATTTTATTGATTTAGTTCCTTGAACTACAGTTTTAGTTCTGTATCTATATGTTACTGTTTCTTTATATTCATACACAGGTGTTTTTGTTGTTTTCTTTTCATATCCTGTTAATACTGTTCTATTACCAAGGATTACTGAAGTTCTTGTTTCATACTTAGCACAACTATATGATGTATTAGTAACTGGTGTTCTTTGATACATTCTGTAAACATAAACTGTTCCTGAAGTACATTCATTATCACAATACCAATTATATGTTCCAACTTTTTCATATCTAACTGTACTTGTACTTGTTGGAGCTGATAACTTAGTTGTAACTAATCCTAAAGCTGTTTCTTTATAATCACTTACAGTTGTTGTCATACTATATTGTGTACAAGCTTTAATTTCTTTTGAAGCAATAGGAACTTGTTTTGTTTCAAATATTGGTTTAGATAAATCATTTTCTACTTTAACATTATATCCAATTTGTTTTCTAGTTTTTGTTGTTTTCTTTTGTACTTCTACAGTACTTGTTGCTTTTACTTCTTTTGCTGACCATTCTGACCATTCTGACCATTTTTCATATCCAGCAGTTACTTTCATATATTCATATGTATATTTATAACATGATTTTTCATAAGCTTCTTTACTTACTACTTTTCCATCAATATTATAATATTTTCCATTTACTATCTTACAGTAATATTTAACTACTGGTGTAGTACATGCTTTTTCATAAGCTTCTTTGCTTACTACATTTCCTTTATTATCATAATATTTTCCATTTACTACTTGACAATAATATTTAACTACTGGTGTAGTACATGCTTTTTCATAAGCTTCTTTGCTTA
>OMSK01000006.1 GCA_900313725.1 uncultured Bacillota bacterium
ATGAGAATAATATAATATTAGATAAATATAGAGATTTAAAAACACCTAATTATATATTGGTACAAATAAATGAACAATTACACCCAACTAAGGAGATATACTTTTTAGATGATATGATTGAACTATCTAATAAGTTTAAGGACAAATATTTAGATCATGCTGATTTCTTCCCATTTAGTTCATATTGGGCACAGATTAGAGATTTAAACGAATATCAATTAAAATGGTATTTATATTGGAGAAAAGAGTTTTTGAACAACAACATTTTAGATACAGATATTAGTTATATATTTATATTTGCTTATGAGTTAATATGTTATACTTTTAATTCAAATGCTGCATTTAATATTAGTGCACTTGATAGATTATATAATTCATATAAAGATTTATATCCTAAGCTAATAAATTATCTACCTCAATGGATTGATGATATGTTAAGTGAAGTTGGATATTATTATAATTTATCTGATATGGATATAAAAAAGATTGAAGAAGATCCATTAGTTAATTCTTTAACTACCATAAATGAGTTAGATAAGATAAATATTAATACCTGGAGAAAGCATTATAATGAAAGCAAAAGTGATTTAACAAATAAACAATTAAGTTTATTATATGGTAATCAAAAATTCAATAATAGATTAAAAAAGTATGCTGGACTATTAGCTAAGTATTATATTGATAATAAGGTTGATTTAATTCAAAAATGGTTTGAAATAAAAACAGTTACTGAAAAAAGAAGATTGTTTAATAGTGTTCCATGTGCCTTACAGAGAATGGAAGGTACCTTTAAATATAAAAAATATTGTTCAAATTCTTCATTTGAACATGATATGAACCAAATCACAAAATTGTGTTATGATTTAATTTACCCACAAAATGATATGAATGAAAACGATTATGTTATTAATCAGTATGAGAATGGTAGATACGAATTACCTGAAGACTTCTTTTTTATGAATTTTAAGAAAAAGGATAAGAGTATAAACAATGTCATCGAAAAGGAAGAACCTGAAGTTAAGAAAGAATTCTCAATAGATATTTCTAAAATTAGTAATGATTCAACTAAAATTAATTTTGTAGATAACTCTCAAAGTAAGTTGGTTTTTGAAAACACTGATCAAGAATTCATTAATATGTTTGATAATAAAATACTAGATAAAAAAACGGCTCAACAATATTGTATTAAAAAAGGAAAAATGTTAAATGCATATATTAATAATCTTAATGAAAAATATTTTTCAATTCTACAAAAAGAATTAATCATTATTGATGATGATAAATTGAGATTAAATATAGAAAAGGAGGAAAATAGCAATGACTAATACTGAATTAAATGATATCGTAACAGCCCTAAATAGTGGATTAGTTCCAAGAAGTGGAATAGAAAACATCATGGTAGGTAGAGAAGATGTTATTGAACAAATAAGTAAAGATTTAGATAATGTTCGAAACGGGTTATCATTAACAAAATTTATTATTGGAAAATATGGGACAGGAAAATCATTTATGCAAGCTGTAATAACGCAAAAAGGTTATGCAAAAAATTTTGTTGTTTCAAAAGTTGATTTTTCTCCATATAGAAGATTATATAATAATGATGGAATGGGAAGAGCAACTTATGTTGAAATTATAAAAAATATGACAACTAAAACATCTACTAATAATACAATAGAAAATATTATTGAAATGTGGATTAGCAATCAAATATCTATATTTTCATCAGAACCAGATTTTGATTTAACAAACGAAAAATATATTGATAAGATTGTATCGAACATAAAAAAAGAAATAAAAGACATGGATACATGTTTTGGTGGTACAGATTTTTCAGATGTACTTACCATGTACTTGAAATCATATATATCTGGTGATTCAGAGAAACAAAGAAATTGCATTAAATGGATTAGTGGTGAATATCCAAATATTTCTTCAGCAAAAAGTGATTTGGGAGTATCAGTTATAATAACTGACCAAAATTATTATGAGTTCTTAAAAGTAATATGCAAGTTTGTAGTTCTAGCAGGATATTCAGGATTTATTATAAATTTTGATGAAGTAGTAAACTTATACAAAATATCTTTAAAAACAATGAGAGATAAGAATTATGAAATGATATTAAGAATATTTAATGACACAATTCAAGGAGATATACATAATTTATTTATAACATTTAGTGGTACACCACAATTTTTAGAAGATGAGTTTAAAGGATTATTTAGTTATGGTGCATTAAAAAGAAGATTATCAAGTAATAAATATGAAGGTAATGAATTATATGATTATAGTCAGCCAGTTATAAAATTGCGTAGTTTAACGAATGAAGAAATATTTATATTATTAAAGAAACTTGTCAGTATTCATGAGTTGTACTATAAATATAATTCTAATATTTCTGATGATGATATTATATTCTTTATTAAAGAACAATATAATAATTTAGAAAATAATAAAATAACTATTGGTGAAATAATTAGGGACTTTTTTGGATTATTAAATGTATTGCAGAAAAATCCGCAAATAACAATCAAACAATTAATAAACTCTGATAAAGTTGAGAATAAAGAAGATAAAACAAAGTCAGAGTTAGATAATGTTTTTGATAGATTTGAGAGTATGTAATTATGAGTAGTATTAAATTATTATCAGATAAAATGCAGGAAAGAATTGCTGATTTTGGTTGGTATGAATTAACTGATATTCAGGAAAAAACAATACCCTTAGTTATTAACTCAGATAAGCACTTAATTATTGAAGCAGAAACAGCTTCTGGAAAGACTGAAGCAGTATTTTTGCCTATGCTAAGTTTAGTTGAAAATAGTAATAATTATAGGAATGAAGTTAAAATACTATATATTTCACCGCTAAAAGCATTAATTAATGATCAATTTAAACGAGTATATAAACTTGCAGAAGAAATGAATATAAGAATCACCAAATGGCA
>OMSK01000032.1 GCA_900313725.1 uncultured Bacillota bacterium
ATAATGGAGGTGAATTATGAATAGAGAAGATTTCCCGTTATTGAAACAAGATATTATTTATTTTGATAATGGTGCTACTTCATTAAAACCTAGTATTTTAAGTGAAACTATAAGTGATTATTATAATAACTATAGTGCGAATGCACATAGAGGAGATTATAATTTAAGTTTAAAAGTTGATTCATTATATGAAAATACAAGAAAAATTGTTAAAGAATTTATTAATGCAAGAAGTATAAAAGAAATAGTATTTACTTCTGGTACAACTGATTCTATCAATAAAATAGTATTTGGTTATTTTAAAAATAATTTAAAACAAAATGATGAAATAATTTTATCTAAATCAGAACATGCTTCTAATATTCTTCCTTGGATGGAATTAGCAGATTCACTTAATTTAGTAATTAAATATGTAGATTTAGATGAGAATAATTCAATTACATTAGATAATATTAAAAAAGTAGTTACACCCAATACTAAAGTTATATCATTAGCTTTAATTACTAATGTTATTGGAGATATTAGACCAATAAAAGAAATAATTGAATATGCTCATAAAAATAATATATTAGTAGTAGGAGATGCTGCACAAAGTATTGCTCATACAAAAACTGATGTAATTGATTTAGATATTGATTTTCTAGCTTTTTCAGCTCATAAAATGTATGGTCCTACTGGAGTTGGAATAATGTATGCTAAAGAAGAATTATTAAATAATATGAAACCAACAACATTTGGTGGAGGTATGAATGCTATGTTTTCATCAGATGGAGTAAGGATTTATAGTGATATTCCTACATTATTTGAAGCTGGAACACAAAATATAGCAGGAATAATAGGATTTGGTAAAGTAATAGAATATTTAAATAACATTGGTATGGATAATATTGAAAGATATGAATCTGAACTTAAAGAATATGCCTTAAATAAATTAAATGCAATAAATAATATTGAGATTATTAATCCTAATACTGATAGTTCTATTATTACATTTAATTATAAAGATATATTTGCTCAAGATTTAGCAATCTATCTTAATAAATACAATATATGTGTTAGAGCTGGTAATCATTGTACTAAGATGTTAAAAGAAGTAATAGGAATTAAAAATACTTGTAGAATATCTATGTCTTTCTATAATACAAAAGAAGAAATAGATAAATTAATTGAAGTACTTAAAAATCCTAATATTAAAGAAGAAATAATATAATCAAGTTTATCTTGATTTTTTCTTTATATAAATGATATAATTTATATAAGGTAGGTGGCTGTATGGATTTAATAATTATTTTAATATTAATCGCAATTATTGTATTTTTCTTTAGAGATTTTAAACATACTGCTTTTTTTTTAGGTATTGTTCAAATATTCTTTGGTTTAATGCATTTTATTGCTGATCATGTAAATGTACCAGAATTATCTAAATTTATTAATAAATATATTCCTAATTCTTTATTTACTATGATTGGTAAATATGCGAATGGATTACTATATGAGATATTGATTTGGGGTCTATTCTTATATTTTGGAGCATTCTTAGTATATTTAGTAATATATTTCTTTAAAAGAAAATAGATTTAATATAAATCTTTTTTTTATATATTTTTTTTGATATAATTAAGTAGGTGATACTATGTATTTATTATATGGATTAGAAGAATTTCTTATCAATCAAGAAATAGATAAGATAAAAAATAATAATAATATAGATGATATTGATATTGTTAGATATGATTTAGAAAATACTAAAATAGAAAATATTATAGAAGATGCATCAAGTATATCATTATTTGGTAATAAGAAATTAATAATCGTTGATAATTCATATATATTTACTGGTACTATTAATAAAAAATTAATTGAACAAAATACAGATATTTTAACTTCATATTTAAATAATCCAAGCAATAATATTATTATCTTTAAAATACTAAAAGAAAAATTAGATGAAAGAAAAAAAATAGTCAAATTATTTAAAGAAAAAGGTATTGTTAAAGATTTTAATAGAACAAATAATATTAATAAATATGTTGTTGATATGTTTGATAATTATAAAATAGATAATAATAATGTTAATTTATTGATTGATAGAGTAGGAAATAATTTAGAAATACTTAATCAAGAAATAGAAAAAATAAAACAATATAAAGATACTGATTTAAATGTAACTAATGATGATATAATTAATTTAACAAGTAAAAATATTGATACAGATTTTTTTACTTTAATAGAAAATATTGTATCTAAAAATAAAGAGAAGGCATTAGAAAGCTATTTTGAAATAATTAAAGAAGAAGAACCTATTAAAATAATAGTTGTTCTTTCTAATAAATTTAGATTAATCTATCAAGCTAAAAATTTATACAAAAAAGGTTATAGTGAAAAAGATATTTCAAGTATGTTGGATGCTCATCCATATGTTATAAAAAAATGTTTAGAAACTGGAAGAAATTATAGTGATAAAACATTACTGGAATGTTTACTTAAACTTGCTAATTTAGATATTGATATTAAAAATGGGAAAATTGATAAAAATATTGGCTTAGAATTATTTATAATGACTTTATAGTCATTTTTTTTGTACTAAAAAAGTACTGATTACTCAGTACTTAAAATTCTATATCTATTAATTCTTCATCTGATGATTTTTTTGGTTCTGGAGATATTGGTTTTTGTTCAGCTGATACATTTGTTGTATTATTTGAAGTTGTTTGATTTGATTCATCTTTTTCAAATGTAAATAGTTTATCTGGATTCATAACCTTATTTTTATCATCGTTATTATTATTTGATTCTTGAGATATTTTTGTAAATTTTAATGCTTCATCTAATCCTGCTGTTTCATTATTTCCATCATCATCTAATTCAATAATTTTTAATACTTCTTCTACAGTAGTTAATCCTTGTACTACTTTTTCAAGACCATCTTGAAGTAGAGTAGTAACATGATTACCATATACTAATTCTCTTAATTTGTCTTTTCTTAAATTACTACTAATAGCATCTTTAATTTCTTGATTAACTAATAATACTTCATGAATTGCAATTCTTCCTTTATATCCATTACCACATTTGTCGCAACCTTCAGTAGTATATACTTCATTTACATCTTTATGTAATACTTTTTTAAATAGATCTTTTTCATAATCATTTGTAGGTCTTTTTTTAGCACAATGTGGACATAACTTACGTGCTAATTTTTGTGATATAATTCCTGTTAATGCACTAGATAGTAAATATCTTTCAACTTCCATATCAAGTAAACGTTCTATTGTATTTAATGAGTTATTAGTGTGGACTGTTGATAAAACTATATGACCAGTTATAGAAGCTCTAACTGCTATTTTAGCTGTTTCTGTATCACGAATTTCTCCTATCATTATAACGTTAGGGTCTTGACGTAATATAGAACGTAATGCATTAGCAAATGTTAATCCAATCTCACTATTTGTTTGTACTTGATTTATACCTTCAATATTCATTTCTATTGGATCTTCTACAGTAATTATATTTGTATCTTCTTTATTTAATCTTTGTAATATAGAGTATACAGTTGTTGATTTACCTGTACCAGTAGCTCCGGTTACAAGTATTATTCCATTTGGCATAGCAATCATTTTTATTACTTTTTCATAATTACTTTCACTAAAACCTAAACTTTCAAGTCCAGCTTGACTCATTGTATAGTCTAAGATACGAATAACTATTTTTTCTCCATTTAGAGTAGGTAAGCAAGATACACGAAGATCTAGATCAATTTCTTGTAGTGTTGTTTTAATCGCACCATCTTGTGGTAATCTTGATTCAGTAATATTCATTCCAGAAATAATTTTAATACGAGTTATTAAATTTTTCTTTATATCATTTGGTACTTCAGCATAATCAATTAAAGCACCATCAATACGAATTCTAATAAGCATAAAATTATCATGAGGATCAAAGTGAATATCTGATGCTCCACGTTTTTCTGAATCAACTAAGATATCATTAACGATTTCAACAACTGGTATCTTATCAAAATCAAACTTTCTTAACATTTTTTCAGCTCCTTTATTATTCTTTTAAAATAGGACTAGATTTTATCCTAAATATATTATATAATATTATCAGAATAATTACAATAATAAAAGGAGTTAATTTATGAAAAAAAATAATAATAAGGGGTTTGTTTTATTAGAAACTTTAGTTGTATCATCTTTTATTATAACAATTTTAATATATTTATATGTTCAATTTGTTAGTTTAAAAAATAGTTATGATACAAGTTTTAGGTATGATTCAATACCAAATTTATATTCTTTAAAACAAGTGGATACATTTATTAATAAAGCATATGGATATGAGACGTTTAAGTCAGAATTAGCTAAATCTGAAAACAACAATTATCTTGAATTATATAAAAATAAATGTGATTTAGAATATTTTTCTAATAATAACTCATATTGTAATAAACTTATGGAAAATCTAAATATTAAAACATTATTAATAATCAATAATAATTTAGCAAGTATTAAAACTAGATTTAAAGAGCATAATCCTTATTCAAATGGATTATATAAGTATTTAAAAACAATAGATCCTGTTTTAGCGTCTAAATCTTATTTATTAATTGCTGAATTTAATGATAAATCTTATGCTTATTTAAGAGTAGATGATGTTAATGTTGTTGTAACATTTGATGCAAATGGTGGATCAGTTAAAACAAGAACTAAAAACGTTACTCCTGGAAATACGTATGGAGAATTACCAACACCAACAAGAGAAGGATATACATTTAAAGGATGGAATGGGAAGAATATTTTTTCTGATAGTGATATTGTTTCTTCTTCTAAATGGACTCCAAATCAAAATGTTTCAGTTACAAAAGAAAATGGTTTTGTACAAGTTCTTTACAATCAAAACAATAGTACACCAGGATATATATATAGATTTGATAATGGTGATATAAAACTTAATAAACCATATACTGCTTCAATTTCTGCTAAGGGAATAGGAACAAATAAATTAAGATTAGGAGTATATGGTAATATTGTTGCTTCTTGGAATGATTTATCTAATTCTAAATTTAACAGATTTGATACTACTTTTACTATAACTTCTAAATCACAAAATTATATACTTTTTTATGAAAATTTAAATGAATCATCAACGGAACATATTGGAACAGGTTTTCAAATTAAAGATTTTATGATTGAAGAAGGGGAAGAAGCTACAGAGTACGAACCATATTATATAACAAAAGATACTAAAGTTGTACAAAGCAGCAATCATACATTAAAAGCAATATGGGAAGCAAATAATTAATAGGGAGATGAAATAATGAATAAAAAAGGGTTTACTGTTATAGAATTAATGACTACATTTATTTTAGTTGCTATTATTTCTACTTTATTAATTAAACTAGTTGTTACTTTAAAAGAAATATATATTAGTGGTGATATGAAAACTGCTTTAATAACAAAGCAAAGTACAATGACTGATAAAATCTATAAAGATCTAAATAATAATAATTTAACTAAAATAGAAAAATGTGATACTATTAACTGCGTAAATTTTGTTTATACTGATGGTACTAAAAAATTTACAATTGATAAAAATAAAAAAACAATTACTTATGATAATTACACTATTAAATTAGGTAAAGAAGGTAAATTAGGAGAGGCATCTATTGAAGTTTATGCAACAGATATTGGCTATATACTTAGTTTTAAAGTACCAATATATAATAGATTATTAAAAGGTGATTATGGAGTAAATATAAATTATCAATTAGATGATGAAATAGAATTTGATGATGATATTGAATTTGATGTATCTGATATGGGTACTAAAGTTGAATTTGACGAAAACATGAATTTAATATATGGATTATATAATATAGGTGAAACAAATGCTGGATATATGAAATATAGTATTAATAATGAAATAGTTACTGTTACTTCAAATAGAGCTGATGGATATGGTATTACAACAGGTCGTGCTGATTTAGAAGCAGGAAAAACATATGTGTTTAGCTGTAATACTGATGCACCTGAATTTAAATATAGTGAAAGTAATGATACAGTTCAAGCATATTTTTTACTTGATGGTGAATATACAACTTTTTATGGAATGGTACACAATAATTTTGAATTTACACCAGAGTCAAGTGGGACATATTGGTTAAGATTAGATGTTGATAAAATAAATACTACTCATAAATTTTGGGATATAAGTGTTAAAGAAAAGAAAACTAATAAAACTAAACAAGTAACACAAAATGAAAACTATGGTAAATTACCAAGTCCTAAAAAAAATGGATATACGTTTGTTGGATGGAGCGCAATTCCTTCTGAATATCAACAAGTAGCGTACATTGAATCAACTGGAACACAATATATTGATTCTGATTATATCGCATCTTCTAAAACAGGTATTGAAGTAGATTTTCAATTTACTGATTTAACAACACAACAAAGAATTTTTGGAGTTACAACAGATAATACAAATTATTTAAATTATAATTTCTATATAAATGGATCTACAAAATGGGGATATGCTTTTGTTGATGGAGCTGGAAATTGGATGAATACTGATGTTGATGCTAATAAAAATAAACATAAATTACAATTTAATGTTGAAAATAATAAATATAAAATAGATAATTTTAAAGGATCAATAGCTGATTCTACTAGAAATAAAAAGTCAACTGGTTTATATATTTTTACATATAATACTTCTTCATTTTCTAAGTTAAAAATATACTCATTTAAAATTTATGAAGATTCTAAATTAGTAAGAAATTATGTCCCTGTTTATAGAAAAAGTGATAGTGAAATTGGATTATATGAAACTATAGAAGGTAAATTCTATACTAATAAAGGTACAGGTAAATTTAAC
>OMSK01000100.1 GCA_900313725.1 uncultured Bacillota bacterium
ATTAGAATTAATATATAAGGCATTACAACCATTAGGTAGTAAATATTTAAAGGAATTAAAAGATTATATTAATAGAAAACGTGTTGACGTATGTCCTAATGATGGTAAATTAGCTGCAAGTCATTGTCGTTACTTTGGAAAACGTGATCCACTTATTTCAATGAATTATTATAATACAATTAATGATGTTGGAATATTATCACATGAGTTAGGACATGCAATGCATAATTGTTTTTCAAATAAGAATAATGAATATTTTGATGCCGGTCATTCAGGATTTGTTGCAGAAATACCTTCAAAAACAAATGAATTATTATTTTACAAATACATAGTAAATAATTCTAATAATATAGATGAAAAAATATTTTCACTAAATCTATTATTAAATAATATGCAAACATCATTAATACGTCAAACATTATTCGCAGATTTTGAAAAGAAAATATATGATTTAAAAATGAATGGTGAAATATTAACAAGTGAAAAAATGTGTGATTTATATTATGAATTAAATAAAAAATATTATGGACATAGTGTAGTAGTGGATGATTTAGTAAGATATGAATGGGAAAGAATTCCACATTTCTATTACAACTTCTATGTTTATACATATGGTATAGGAATATCTGCAGCAAATGAAATATCAAATAAATTATTAAGTAATAAAAGATATAATAGAGATTATTTAAAATTTATTAGTTCAGGACATAGTGATACACCAGTAAATGAATTAAAATTAGCTAAAATAGATGTAACTAATAAAAAATATATTAATAATATGTTTAAAGCATTTAATAACTTATCAAATGAATTAGAAGAAACATATAAAGAGTATAAAAAAACTAAATAAAAGAACCAAATGGTTCTTTTTAATTTTTCCTTCTATTTTTCCAAATAAAAATTTCAACAAAAAAACTCAGATTATTTTGAGTTTTATTTTTTTATTGCTGTTTTACTATCACATAATTCAAATATTTTTGGTAGCATAGGAACTGCATCAAACATTCTTGTTACTAATTCTTTATCTATTTCTGGATTTCTTTTTATTTTCCATTCTTCGTAACTATGCATTACTAATTCAATACACAATTGTTTTAAATAATATTTACCTTTAACAATTATAATATCATTATTAACATCCCAAAATACATCATTTTCATATTCTTTTTCTGGTATTCCTAATGAAAATATTTCACTATCAACATCTTCAAAGTTCGTTGAAAATATTTTTCTAAGACTTGCATCTATTTCTTCAGGAGAATATTTAGTTACATTTTTACCATATTTTCTATAAATATAATAATATTCTGTATTTTCATATTGTTCACAATCAAACAATCCTAATGTACCTGTTATTTCCCATACTGATTTTTCAAAAAATTCATCAACAGATGTGTCCCAACTATTTTCAAAACGTAATATAAAATTTCCGTCATTATTTATAAATTTTCCTTCTTTAAATGAGTGTTTTTTCATAATTACCTCCATGTCATTTTATTATATATTTTTTCTATGAAAAGTCAAGATAATTCTTATTGCATTATTATTATTTATATAGTAAAATAAATGTTATGTAGGAGGTTTTGAAATGAAAGATAAAAATAAATTTGTATTAGCATCCGATTATGATTTAGAAGAGGAAGTACTAGATTATAATCAAATGAAAAATGCATTAGAAGAAAGTTTACAATTAAAAGCAAAATATGAAGATATGCTGGAAGAAAATAATAATGATTCTAAAGAACTTAGTTTTAAAGAACAAATAATGTTGCTTAAAATAATTAGAACTTATCATTGGAATAATGAAAATTATGATGAATTATTGGATAACTTACTTTATAAACTAGATAATATGTATCCTGATGTATATAACTATAATCGAATTGACCAAGCAATAAAACATCAAAGAGAATGTATTAGTGATATATTAAGGGATCATATAAGATTTGATTATTTTAGAAAAGACGAATTTGAAGAACGTTGTGAATGTTGTGGACATACTTTAGTCAATTTTGACGATGAATTAAAATGTTTATTTTGTAATGCAACTACTAAAGATTATGGACTAACTAAAGAAGAAGTAGATTTTCTAACATTATGTGCTGAAAAACAAGGATTGTTATATAAAGAAATAAA
>OMSK01000018.1 GCA_900313725.1 uncultured Bacillota bacterium
AACATCTCCTTTATATAATTCACAGACTACATTATTAGTATCTGCCTTTTTCAATTAAATATGAAAGATAAATAATGCCAATTTATTGACAAAAAGAGTAATTTATAGTATTATATATATCCATTGAGAAGGGTGGTTATGTTATGAAAAGTAGTATATTATTAAGACAAATAAATGATGCTAAAACTAATTATAATTATTTTTATACAATCATGATTACAAAAGTTGCCAAAAGAATTATTGCTTTAGTATGTATTTTACTTCTTAATCAAATAATTGATACCTTGTTCATAAATATTATTTCCCTTTTATACTTATTTTATTCAATTTTTAGTATATATAAAGTAGTAGATGAATATTCATATATTATTAAAGATATAAAAAATACTTTTAAGAACGATGAATTTACATACATTATCGATTTAAGTAATATAAAAGAAACATTATATAAAGGAGTGGTAAAATATGGAAAATAAATTTTATGTAGGAGAAATATTTCATAGTAAAAAAATAAAACCAGCTTATACAGAAAAAAACGTTCTATTTACTAATGATGATACCTTATATCTTGATTTAATTAACAATAGATGGTATTCATCTGATAATAGGGAAAAAGATTATGTTATAAAAGAGTCTCTTATACCTACTAATATAAATGATTACGAAATAGATTATATGTATTTATTAAAAAGAAATATCAAAAAGATTAAAACTAAAAGAATGCTAGAAAAATAATAGCATTCTTTTCATATACTTAAATAGGTGATAATATGACTAATAATACATTTTCTTTTCTTCTAACCCTACTAGCAGGTATATCTACTATTATCGGATACTTTATTATTTATATTAAGAAAAAAAATTATCAAAAGATTATCACTCGTTCTCTTTCTTTTGCTGCTGGAGTAATGATATGCACATCAATTACTGATTTAATACCAGAAGCAATAAAATTATTTAGTAAAGATATGAAGGCATTAGGAATTATATCATTATGCTTTTTAGGTATAATATTTGGTATTGTTATTTCAATGATAATCGATTATTATATACCAGATGACTATAATAACGAAAACAAAAATCTCTATAGAGTAGGAATACTATCAATGATAGCAATTATACTCCACAATATACCCGAAGGAATTATAACTTTTATAGCTGCTAAAAATAATAGGGTATTAGGTTTATCTTTAGCTTTAGCTATTGCTATGCATAATATACCCGAAGGTATAACAATATCAATTCCCATTTATTATAGCACTAAAAATAAAAAATTAGCATTCATATATACATTAATATCAGCATTATCCGAGCCACTCGGAGCATTAATAGCCTATATTATTTTAGATAGAATAATGACTGATTTAATTTTAGGAATAATTTTATCAATGGTAGCGGGAGTTATGCTAAATATCTCATTTAAAACACTTCTTCCTAATGTAAAAAAATATAATGATAGGAACAATGTTATACTATTTATAATATTAGGATTCCTATTCATGTGTTTAAAATTCCTCTTTTAATTTATAAAAAAGTAATGACAATTAATACTTTTTTTGATATACTTATATTAGTAGAGTAGGGAGGAGACTTATGAAAGAGACATTTATTTGTAAGTTAGAGAAGCACAACATATATTATCTAAATAATAGCAATTTTGGATTTTATATATTAGTTCCTTATAAAGAATATAACGAGACTAATATTACGATCAGACTTAAAAGTAATTATGAAATGTATGATTTAAATAAAAATAGTTTAAGCGATGTAGAAAAAGAATTAACTAATTATTATAAACATATCGATAATTATAATATAACCTTAATACTTCCTGTACTTTTTGATGATATGCTAGATAGAATAAGAACAGTTAATGATATGAATTTATACCATAAAATGGATGCATATTTAAGTGAAATGTTTAATAATGCATACGCTTTTCTAACAAAGAATAACATTAAAGTTAATAGTAATATTTATTTCATTAGTAATGATTCATTTAATTCTTTTACAAATTGGTATGTGTCTCGATATAATAATCGAATTGAATACAAAACAGTATTAGATCTTGTTAAAGAAAATGGAAGTTATCATTCATATAATGTTGTCGAAACACCAAATATGAATTTCGTTGTAGGAAAAGAAAATGAACCTAAAATTGAAAAAACATTTGAAGTAGAAGTTGAAACGTTTGAAAATATGGTAAAAAATATGGAAAAAGCCGAAAAAAATAATACCGCTAATGCAGGATTTGTTTCATACATTTTACTTGGTATTATAACTTTTATTGTTTCAATAATTATATTATACGCTTTTATCAAATAAAAAAACACTATTTATTTGATAGTGCATATGCTATTATCGAAGAAACAGCAGAAACTACAGCAAGTATAAGCATTAAATATGCAAATATTTTGCTAGGTAAGTTTTTTACTTTCTTCTTTTTTTTCTTTTTATTTTCCATCAATTACACCTCACTATTTAATTATACTAAATAATAGTCATAATTTCAATTAATTTTTAATATACTTAAGTGGTGATAATAGATGAAAAATAGATTTAGCAAAATATTTAGTATTTTATTTCCAGGTAAAAAAACAAACTTATTTGTATTATTAGTAGTAATTTTAGGAATAATTTCAGG
>OMSK01000031.1 GCA_900313725.1 uncultured Bacillota bacterium
TTATGATTATGCCAAAACTGTCCAATAGGAATACTAGAATGACCTTTAAAAGTTTCGTTATTTCTTTGCATTAATATATTGTTATTACCATCATTAAGCATTTCAATAAAAACCTTAGTTCTTGCCTCCAAATCATTACTAAAATTCCACTCACTAATTAATTGCTTTGCAACAGTATCACTATCTTTAAGTTTGGATAATATAAAGTCGCGATTATTACTCCAAAAATATCTAATAGGAATATTAGGATGTCCCTTAAAAGTTTCATTACTTCCTTTCATTAATATATTGCTATTACCATCATTAAGCATCTCAATAAAAATTTTAGTTCTTGCTTCTAAATCATTACTAAAATTCCACTCACTAATTAATTGCTTTGCAACAGTATCACTATCTTTAAGTTTTGATAATATAAAATTGCGATTACTACTCCAAAAATATCCAATAGGAATATTAGGATGACCTTTAAAAGTTTCGTTATTTCTTTGCATTAATATATTGCTATTACCATCATTAAGCATTTGAATAAAAATATTTACTTTTGAGGAAAAAACAACTTTTATTTCTTTTATAAATAAATTTATATTTTCATCACTAATCTCTGAAATGCTTTTATAAATAATATTATTGTCAGAAATATCAGTTAAGCTTTCAAAATAGTCCATTAAACTAAGATTATTCTCATTTAATAAGGTTTCTATATTCGTAAGTCTATTGCCTATTTCATTATATATTTCACCCTTATTACTAGAAGATATAGATTTCATTAGTTTCATTATGTCAAGGTTTAATGAATATCTTAAATAACTTCTGTCATTTTTATCAATTTTTTCTTTAATACATTTCTGTAAAATATTTTGGAATAATGTATATCTATCAATATCTTGAAAAATATTGTTTGCTTCAAGACTTTTAATTTTGTCACTTATTTGATTTGTATCAATATTGTAATTATTCAATTGAGTAATACATTGATTTAAGAATCCTAGATAGGATTGAATTTTTCTTTCTTTATCAATTTTCTTCTTTTTCGATTTACCAATTGTTAAATCATCATCTTCTTTTAGAATATTATCATTGATATTCATAGATAAATATGATGTTTCCACTTCTTCTGCTGTATATTGTTTAAAAACTATCTCATATCCATCTAGAATATAATTAACCAATTTTTCTAATCTTTTTGGAGCATCACTATCCCAATATTTACTATTTGCCCACCATTCAATTAGATTTTTGCTACTTTTTTCTCTGAACCCGTTAACTTCTTTTGATGCTGGAATACAATTAAACAAGGCAGTACCACCATTAGATGATATTGGTATTATATGCTCTAAATCTAACTCAGAAAAATCAGTAATAAGTCTTCCACTATAAGGACAAGTATATCCCATTAAAGTATGATTATCATCATAAACACCAAAATATTTTAGTGCTAAGTCGATTAATTGATTTTTATTAATTAATGATATTAATCCCTTTTTAGAAGTCCTTCTTAAATTATCATAAATTTGAGTATCACTTATTAGTTCAGCGTTATTTTTAAGTATAGTTTCCATTTATCAATCACCTATCTATCTTAATTGTAGCAAATTAATATAAAAAAATCTAGTTATCTATGTGCATTTTTGTTATAATAAATGTAAGGAAGTGAAAACAATGTACAAGAAAAATATATTAAGAGAATACGTACATAATTCTGAATTAAGGATTTTTAGTGAAAAATTAAGAGTTAGATTATCCAAAGAATTAGCAGAAAAATATGATAATGGTGCATATAATAATTATTTAAAAAATATGGAGAAATACTTTAATATGCTAAATAGTCTTAATATTAAGTATCCTGCTAATGCTAATCCAGTATTATATATATACATAGTACCAGATGATAATTTTGAAGATATGCTTCAAATACCTAAATCTTTTAGTGGTCAAAAAGGTGGAGGAAAACCAGTTGGATGTTTTGATCTAGATGGTTTTAAATCAGCCTATGGTGTTAGTCAAAATCTATGTGAAAATAGGCCAATAGATATTACTAATATAGCTAGAATAGAGAATGAAATACATGAGTTATCACATTTGATTCATGATATGTTCTTTAGTAAAAATAGCATTATTAATGAAGGCATAGCGGAAGCAATTCCTCTTTATGTAATGGGACTAGAAGATGAATTTGATGAGCATAGAGAAGCATTATTAAATATGGATGAATCACAAATATATAGTGCTAGTGAAATTCTAAATCAAGAAAGAAATGGAATATTTGGTAAAGATGCACTACTACCTAACAAATCTTGCTCGTTTAGATTATCATATATTTCTTCATACTTATTTGTAAGAGGATGCTTAGAAACAATAGAAAATAAATTTGGACTTAATAAAATAGATTCTTTACAATATTTTTTAGAATTAATGAAACAAAGTAGTTACTATGAAGATTGGCTTATTTATGATATCGCTGATACCCTTGATCTAGGTAAAGATGAATTATTAAGTGGAAAATCACTCCAGCTAGAAGTAGTTAAAAATCTATCTAAAAATAAAAATAACAAATCAATATAAATAATATAATAAATAAAGCAGATGATAAAATGATAAAAGAAATAAAAGGATTTAATCCTAATTATAGAGAAATAATATGTAAAAACATTAAGAAATATCGTAAAGAAAAGAAAATTAGATTAATGAATTTAGCAGAACTTCTAGATGTTAGTCCTGATTATTTAAAAAGATTAGAGTCACCAGGAGACAGTAGAAAAAACTGTTCACTAACATTAGTATATAAATTATCTCTAATATTAGATAAGAAAATAGATGACTTTTTTAAA
>OMSK01000024.1 GCA_900313725.1 uncultured Bacillota bacterium
GGAACTGATGAACATGGAGAAAAAATAGAAAACAAGGCAAAAGAAAAAGGTATAACTCCTCAACAATATGTTGATGAAGCAACCGCTGAAATAAAACGTATTTGGAATTTAATGAATACTAGTTATGATAAATTCGTAAGAACAACAGATAAAACACATGAAGAAATTGTTCAACATATATTTAAAAAAATGTATGAAAAGGATGATATTTATTTAGACAAATATGAAGGATGGTACTGTGTACCAGATGAATCTTTCTGGACAGAAACTCAAGTTGTTGAAAATGAAGATGGAGTTAAAGTATGCCCAGATTGTGGTAGACCTGTTGAAAAGAAAAGTGAAGAATCATACTTCTTTAGATTAAGTAAATATCAAAAACAATTAGAAGAATATATAGAAAGTCATCCTGAATTTATTCAACCAGAATCTAGAAAAAATGAAATGTTAAATAACTTTATTAAACCTGGATTACAAGATTTATGTGTTTCAAGAACTGCTTTTTCATGGGGAATTCCAGTAGATTTTAATCCAAAACACGTTGTATATGTATGGCTAGATGCTTTAACTAACTATATTACTAATATTGGTTATGATATAGATGGTGGAAATGAAGAATTTAAAAAATGGTGGCCAGCTGATTTACATTTAATTGGTAAAGATATTATTAGATTTCATACAATTTATTGGCCATGTTTCTTAATGAGTTTAGATATACCAATGCCTAAACAAGTATTTGGACATCCTTGGTTAATTATGGCAGATGGTAAAATGTCAAAATCATTAGGTAATGTAGTTTATGCTGATGACTTAGTAGAAAAATATGGAGTAGATGCTGTAAGATATTATTTCTTACATGAAATTCCATTTGCTAATGATGGTGTATTTACTGAAGATTTATTAATTGAAAGAATTAATGGTGATTTAGCTAATATCTTAGGTAACTTAGTAAATAGAACTATATCAATGAGTAATAAATATTTTGATGGTGAAGTTGCATCTACTGGTGTAACCGATACTATGGATCAACCATTAAAAGACTTAGTAACTTCTTTAGGAGATAAGGTAAAAGATCATATGGATGAATTAAGAATAGCAGATTCAATTGATGATATATTTGAAGTATTAAGAGCATCTAATAAATATATTGATGAAACTATGCCATGGGTTTTAGCAAAAGATGAAACAAAACAAGATAGATTAAAAGAAGTATTATATAATTTAATTGAAAGTATTAGAGTATGTGCTGTTTATTTACAAGCATTTTTACCAGAAACAGCAGATAAGATTTTCTATCAAATAAATACAGATATTAAATCTTATGATAGTACTAAAGAATTTGGTAAATATGTATCTGGTACTAAGGTAAATACTCCAGAAATATTATTTGCAAGAATTGATAAAGAAAAATAAGAATTACAATTTGTAATTCTTTTTTTGTCAAAAAGTGTAAAATGTAACAATTTGTCGATAAAAAATTTCTAAAACTATTTGAAATGATTATTATAATATGTTATATTTAACAAGGTGTATAAAGAAAGGATGAAATTATGCCTAGTGAAAATGCTAAAGAGATGAAGTGTGTTGTAACATTTTTATCAATTTTAAGCATAATAGTATTAGGTAGTTTTATAATTGATAGAGATATTAAGGATATATTATATTTATCATTTATAATTATTTATTTAATAAGATATTTATTAATATGTCGAAAATAGAAAATTATATCAAAATATGGTATAATTTTTTTGGTGGTTAAAATGATTATAGATACACATTGTCATTTAGAAAAAAATGATTACCCAAATTTAGAAGAAATAATACATCATATGGATGGTAATATAATGATTGCTTCTGCTGACAATTTAAAATCTTCATATGAAGTAGATGAATTAACTAAAAAATATGATAATATATATGGAACAATAGGATTTCATCCAACTGAATTAGAAGATTTTAATGAAAATACATTAAAAGAATTAGAAAAATTATTACAAAATAAAAAAATAGTAGGAATAGGAGAAATAGGATTAGATTATCATTATGGTAAAGAAGAATCTGAATTACAAAAAGATGCCTTTATTAAACAAATAGAATTAGCTATAAAATATAATTTACCTATTGTAATACATAGTAGAGATGCAGCAGAAGATACATTAGAAATATTAAAAAAATATCCAAATATAAAAATGGATATGCATTGTTATGGATACTCATTAGAGGTAGCAAAACAATTATTAAAAATAAATCCACATATGAAATTTGGTATAGGTGGTGTTTTAACATTTAAAAACAGTAAAAAATTAAAAGAAGTTGTTGAATATTTAGATATGTCAAACATATTATTAGAAACAGATAGTCCTTTTCTTGCTCCTGAACCATTAAGAGGAACAAAAAATGAACCAGCAAATACTAAATATGTTGCAGAATATATTGCTAATATGAAAAATATTAGTTTAGAAGAAGTAAAAAAAATAACAACTACTAATGCTATTTCACAATTTGACTTAAAGATAAAATAATGATATTATTTTGATATCTTAAGAGGTGAAAATATGAATTTATATTTAGTACAAATAATTATTAAATTCTTAAGAATGCTATTTATTGCATTAATTTCATTTTTTAATATAACTATATACGCAGAAAGAGAAAATGTAGCTCAAAATGAATTAATAAATAAAGATAAATATGCTGTTAATGTGGTAGTTATAAAGGAAGAAAAAAAGGCTACTCCAATTAAAAAGAAAACAACTACAAATAAAACAAATATCATTCCAAAAGCGCAACCAAAAACAGAGATAGCACAAGCTCCAGTTGCTAATCAAGAAGTAAATAATGTTTCAAAACAATCTGCTATTGAAACATTTACTGGTCGTTTAACTGGATATGGGCCTGATTGTGCTGGATGTAGTGGATATGGTAATTTGGCATGTCGTACTAAAGAAAAAGGTACATTTAGTTTAAAAACAAATGGAATATATTATAATGACAGTGAATATGGTAAAGTAAGAATTCTTGCTGCTGCTACTTCTAAATTCAGATGTGGAACAATAATTACTGTTACTAAAGAAGGACAACAACCATTTAATGCAGTAGTACTTGATACTGGTGGATCAATGAGAAAAGCTTGGGCAAATGGAAATGTTTGGATGGATTTGGCATATTCAACAGAAGCAATGGCAGGATCAGATAATTTGACAGGCCATAATATAAAATTTGAAGTACAAAGATATGGGTGGTAATCATATCTTTTTTCTTGTAAAAATATAAAATATTATATATAATACTATTGGATGTGATTTTATGAATTATTCACCAATAAAAATGAAAGAATTATTAGAAAAACATGGCTTTAATTTAAAAAAAATGTTTGGACAAAACTTTATTGTAGATGAAAATATAATTAATAGTATAATTAATGTTTCAAATATTGATAAAGATACTTTAGTAATAGAAATAGGTCCTGGAGCAGGTTCTTTAACTTATAAATTAGCACAATCTGCTAAAGAAGTATTATGTTATGAAATTGATACAACATTAAAAGATGTACTTAATGAAACATTAAAGGATTGTACTAATGTTAAAATAATATATGAAGATTTTTTAAAGGCTAATGTAATAGATGAATTAAAAAATCATGATTATAATAAATTGTATGTAGTCGCAAATCTACCATACTATATAACTACACCAATAATTGTTAAAATAATTGAAGATGGTATTGATGTAGATAAAATGGATTTAATGGTACAAAAAGAAGTAGGAGATAGATTTAAAGCTAAACCAGGTACAAAAGATTATTCTTCATTATCTATATATTTAAATTATTATTTTAATGTTAAAAAAGTATTAGATATAAGTAAAAATGTATTTTTACCTAAACCTAATGTAGATAGTATAGTAGTAGAATTTAGTAAGAAAGAAAAAATTGAATTAAATAATAAAGAGTTATTCTTTAAATTAGTAAGAGATTCATTCACTCAAAAAAGAAAAACACTACGTAATAATTTAAAAGAATATGATTTAAATAAAATAGAAGAAATACTAAAAAAATATAACTATGATTTATCTGTTAGAGCAGAACAATTAGATATAGATATATTTATTGATATAGCAAATAATCTATAAAGAACTAATTGTTCTTTTTTATTGTTTATTAATTAAAAATATATTACAATATAAGTGGTGGTATTATGATTAATAAGAAATGGGATATAATGCTTAAAGATGAAATGAAAAAGGATTATTTTAAAGATTTAGGTATATTTGTAAAAAATGAATATAAAAATAAAATAATATATCCTGAATATAAAAATATTTTTAATGCTTTAAGATATACTGACTATGATGAGGTAAAGGTCGTAATTTTAGGACAAGATCCATATCATGGAGAACATGAAGCACATGGACTTTCATTTTCAGTTCCTGAAGGAGTAAAAATTCCACCATCTCTATTAAATATTTTTAAGGAATTAAATAATGATTTAGGTATTAAAAGGACAAAAACAGATTTAACAGATTGGGCTAAACAAGGAGTATTACTTTTAAATTCAATTATGACAGTTGTAAAAGATAGTCCTTTATCTCATAAAAGTAAAGGATGGGAAATATTTACTGATAAATTAATAGAATTACTAGGAGAAAGAGAAGAACCTATGGTATTTATACTATGGGGAAGTTATGCTAGAAGCAAAAAGGAATTAATAAAAAATAAAAAACATTTAATAATAGAGAGTGTACATCCTTCACCTTTATCTGCAAGTAGAGGTTTCTTTGGTAGTAAACCATTTTCTAAAACCAATAATTTTTTATTAAAAAATAACATAAAAACTATTGATTGGTAATTAATTTTATTATAAAATAACGTTCAGGTGATTTGATGGAAAGAGCATATCAATTTTTAAAAGAAATAATAAATGAAAATGATACCGTAGTAGTAGCTGTTTCAGCAGGACCAGACTCTATGGCTCTTTTTGATACATTAATATCACTAAAACATGAAAAAAACATTAATATTATATGTGCTCATGTAAATCATAATACGGGTAGATTTGGTCAAGATGAAGAACAATCATATGTAGAAGAATATTGTAAAAACAATAATATAGTATTTGAATTATATAAAATTAAAGATTATAGTAATGATAATTTTGAAAGTGAAGCACGAGATAAAAGATATAATTTCTTTGAAGAATTAATAAAAAAATATAAAGCTAAATATTTATTAACAGCTCATCATGGTGATGATTTAATGGAAACTATTTTAATGCGAATTGTTAGAGGTTCTACATTAAGAGGATATAGTGGTTTTTCTAAAGTAGTGGAAAAAGAAAACTACACAATATTAAGACCATTAATAGAAACAACTAAAGATGAAATAATTAAGTATTTAGAAGATAAAAAGATTAAATTTTATACAGATTATACTAATTTAGAAGAAGAACATACTAGAAATAGATATCGTAAATATATATTACCTAGACTAAAAAAAGAAGATAAAAATGTCCATTTAAAATTTTTAAAATATAGTAATTTATTACAAGAATATGATAATTATATAAAAAAAGAAACAAATAAAATAATAAAAAATATATATGTTAATGATAAATTAAACATAACTGAATTTAATAAACTAGAATACATAATTAAAATAAATATAATTTACTATATTTTAGAAGAAAAATATGATAAAGAATTAACTAATATTACAGATAATCATATAGAATTAATACTAGATTTAATAGAATCGAATAAAAAAAATACATTTATTGATTTACCTGGTAATATTAAATTAATAAAAAAATATGATTATTTAGAGTTTAAATATGATGATAATAATATAGTAGATTATAAAATAGAATTAACAGAAACAAACAAATTGCCTAATGGATATAAAATAGACATAATTGATTCTTCAGATAATAATAGCAATTATATATGTAGATTAAATAAATCAGATATAAAACTACCATTATATATTAGAAACAGAATAGATGGAGACAAAATAGAAATTAAAAATTTAAATGGAAGTAAAAAAATAAAAGATATATTTATAGATAAAAAGATTGATATAGAAAAAAGAAATATGTGGCCTGTTGTAGTAGATTCAAATGACACTATAGTTTGGTTACCTGGACTTAAAAAATCTAAATTTGATAAGCAAAAAACAGAAAAATGTGATATAATACTTAAGTACTACATAGAGGAGGAATAAAATGAATAAAAAATCAGTAAAAAAAGGATTAACTCCATATATAGCAATTTTACTTATTATGGTAGCTATTCTTTATTTTATAAGTGCGAATAATAAAAAAATAAATTATTTAACATATGATAAATTCATTAGTCATATGAATAGTGGAGATATTAAAAATATTAAGATTACTCCAAAAAGCAATGCTAGAGTATATGAAATAAGTGGTAAATTAAAAGATTATAAAGAAGAAGAAAGTTTCTTTGTAAGAGCACCACTAGCAGAAGAAGTAATGTCACAAATAATACAAGGTGAACAGTTAAATACATTTGAAATAAAAACAGCTGCTGATCCATCATCAAGTACATTGCTTGCTATTTTAGTAAATGTCGGACCAATTCTATTATTTGCTTTAATCGCATTCTTCTTTATATCTAGACAAATGAAATCTACTAATAGTTCAATGGATTTTGGAAAAAGTAGAGCTCGTTTAAGTGAAGATAAAAATAAAGTTACATTTGATAATGTAGCTGGATTAAAAGAAGAAAAAGAAGAAGTACAAGAATTAATAGATTTCTTAAAAGCACCAGCTAAATTCCAAAAATTAGGTGCTAGAATACCAAAAGGAGTATTATTAGTTGGTCCTCCAGGTACTGGTAAAACATTACTAGCTAGAGCTGTTGCTGGAGAAGCAAATGTTCCATTCTACTTTATAAGTGGTTCTGATTTTGTTGAATTATTTGTCGGTGTAGGAGCATCTCGTGTTAGAGATATGTTTAAACAAGCAAAACATAATGCACCATGTTTAATATTTATAGATGAAATAGACGCAGTTGGGCGTCAAAGAGGAACTGGTTTAGGTGGAGGTCATGATGAAAGAGAACAAACTTTAAACCAATTACTTACAGAAATGGATGGGTTTGGAGCTAACGAAGGTATTATTATTATAGCTGCTACAAATAGACCAGACGTATTAGATCCAGCATTATTAAGACCAGGAAGATTTGATAGACAAGTACAAGTCGCTCTACCAGATGTTAAAGGTAGAGAAGAAATACTTCAAGTACATGCAAGAAATAAAATATTTGCTAAAGGTGTAAAATTAGAAAATATTGCTAGTAGAACAGTTGGATTTAGTGGAGCTGATCTAGAAAACTTACTTAATGAAGCAGCACTACTTGCTGTTAGAAGAAATAAAAAAGCTATTACAATGGCTGAAATTGATGAAGCACATGATAGAGTGTTAATGGGTCCAGCTAAAGTAAGTAAAAAATATACAGAAAAAGAAAAACAAGTTGTAGCTTTCCATGAAGCAGGACATGCTGTACTTGGTATAAAATTAGAAAGTGCTAATGAAGTACAGAAAGTAACAATTATACCTAGAGGGGATGCTGGAGGATATAATTTAATGCTTCCAAAACAAGAAACATTCCTATCTACTAAAACAGAATTATTAGAAACAGTATGTGGATTACTTGGTGGTAGAATAGCTGAAGAATTAGTCTTTGGTGAAATAACAACCGGTGCTCATAATGACTTTGAAAAAGCAACTAAAATAGTTAGAGCTATGGTTACTGAATATGGTATGTCATCATTAGGACCAATTCAATTAGAACAACAACAAGGTAGTGTATTCTTAGGTAGAGATTATAATAAGAGTCGTAATTTTTCATCTCAAGTAGCATATGAAATAGACCAAGAAATGAGAAAAATAATTGATGAATGTTATGCAAAGGCAACTAAAATAATAAAAGAAAATAGAAAATTATTAGATTTAATTGCCAATACTTTACTTGAATATGAAACATTAACAAAAGAACAAATTAAATATTTAGTTGAAAATGGATGTATGCCTGATGAAGATGGTGAAGTAGATAAAAGTGATTTTGAAGAAGCATCTTTAAAGGATTTAAGTTTAAATGAATTAAAAGAATTAGCAAAAGAAAAGAAAATAAAAGGTTATTCTAAAATGAATAAAGAAGAATTAATAAAAGAACTAGAAGACTAGTTCTTTTTTTGATATAATATATAGGGAAGTGATAATATGGCATCATCAATGATTCATATTGCAGTCGCAAGTGAATTAAATAAAAAATTAAATAGAGATAAATCTAAATTATTAATTGGTACAATTGCTCCAGATATTTCAAAATTAATAGGAGAATCTAAAAGAATTACACATTTTGTTAATGATGAAACCGAATCAGATAGTATTCCTGATTTAGATTTATTTTTAAAAAAATACAAAAATAAAATAAATGATGATTTTGTATTAGGATACTATATTCATTTATTTACTGATTATTTATGGTTCAAGTATTTTTTAACAGAAATATGGACAGAAGATATGATTACAAAGTTAGATGGTACAGTAGTAAAATGTGAAGGAAGAATGGCATTACAATATATTTATAATGATTATACAAATTTAAATATAAATCTAATAGATGATTATAATTTAGATTTAAAAATATTTTATAATGAAATACCAGAAATTGAAAATATAATAACTGAAATACCAATGAATAAATTATTTTTAATAGTAGATAAAGCTGGGGAAATAATAGAAAATACTAAAGTACATAAAGATATGGTTTTTAATATGAAAAATGTACATAAATTTATAGAAACCACTATTGATTTGATAACTGATAATTTAAAAGAATTAAATGTATTATAAATCTCTATTTTAATAATAGAGATTTTAATTATTAATTTATCAATAAAGGTAGAAAAGAAATTAAAAATATGATAAAATTATATATAGTGTAAATAGAAGGTGATAGTATGGGTAAAGTTATTGCTTTAGTTAATCAAAAAGGTGGTGTAGGTAAAACTACTACCAGTATAAATTTAGCAGCTTCACTAGGTGCATTAAAGAAAAAAGTGTTATTAATAGATTTAGATCCACAAGGAAATTCAACTACAGGATTAGGAATTAACAAAAAAGATTATGATAAAAGTTTATATGAACTTTTAAAAGATGAAGCAACATTACAAGAATCTATAATTAAAACTAAATTTAAAAATTTGTATATTATTCCAGCTACAGTTAACCTTGCTGGTGTTATATATGAATTAAATGAGATGTCAAGAAAAGATCCATCTTTTTCAAGTAAAGGTCAATTAAAAAAATATATGGATCAAGCTAAGGAAGTATTTGATTATATTTTAATTGATTGCCCTCCAACATTAGGAGAATTAAATACGCTAGCTTTAACAGCATCTGATTCTGTTATAATTCCAGTACAATGTGAATTCTTCGCACTTGAAGGAATAATGCAACTGTTAAATACAATTAGATTAACACAAAGAAAATTAAATCCAACATTAGGTATTGAAGGAGTATTATTAACAATGTTAGATGCTAGAACTAACTTAGGATTAGAAGTAGTAGAAGAAATAAAAAGCTATTTTACGGATAAAGTATATGATACAATTATTCCAAGATTAGTTAAGCTTTCAGAAGCACCAAGTCATGGTAAACCAATCTTAGAATATGATCCAAATAGTAGGGGAACAGAAGCTTATATAAATTTGGCTAAGGAAGTGATTAATAGAAATGGAAACTAAAAAAAGAGCCCTAGGTATGGGATTAGAACAATTATTTAATGGTGAAAATCTTGATTTAGAAGAAATGGAAAAAACTATATATGAAAATTCAACAAATGAAGAAATTGTTGAATTAAATCTAGATGATTTAAGACCAAACCCATATCAACCAAGAAAAGTATTTGATGATGAAGCATTAAATGAATTATCTGAATCAATAAAAGAACATGGCGTATTTCAACCTATAATTGTTAAAAAAAGTATTAAAGGTTATGAAATAATAGCTGGTGAAAGAAGATATAGAGCTTCTAAATTAGCTGGACTTAAAACAATACCAGCAATTATAAGAGATTTTACTGATTCGCAAATGATGGAAATTGCTCTTTTAGAAAATTTACAAAGAGAAAATTTAAATGTAATAGAAGAGGCAATAGCGTATAAATCTATGATAGAAAATCTCGATTTAACTCAAGAACAATTATCAAAAAGAGTTGGTAAAAGTAGAAGCCATATTACAAATATTTTAGGATTACTTAGACTTCCTAAAGAAGTACAAAAACAAGTAATACAAGGAAATATTACTATGGGACATGCTAGAATGTTAAGTAAATTAGAAGATAATGACAAAATAATTGAACTAGCAAATAAAATAGTTAAAGAATCATTAACAGTTCGTGATATTGAAGATTTAGGTACAGAAGAAAAGAAGAAAAAACCTATAATAAAAAAAGAAACATCAAATGAATATAAATATGTTGAAGAAATGTTAAGAGATAAATTAGATACAAAGGTAAAAATTAAGGATTTAAAAATTCAAATATCATTTACAAATAATGCTGATTTAAATAGAATATTAGAAGTTTTAAATGTTAAGGAGTAATATATGGGAGAAATACTTGATGCTGTATTAGTTAAAGAGGTTATTTATCCAATAGTTATTATAATAGTTGGAATACTTATTTATTTAGTAATAAGCAGTTCAATAAAAAGGGTATTCCGATTAAGAATAAATAAAATTGATAAAAGAAGAGCAAAAACTTTATGTAGTTTAATTAACAATATATTAAAATATATTATCTTAATACTATGTGCTTTATCAATTTTAGAAGTATATAATATTTCTACAAAAGGAATTATTGCTTCACTAGGTGTTGCTGGATTAGTAGCAGGTTTAGCATTCCAAGATACTTTAAAAGATCTACTTGCTGGTTTTTCAATTATATTTGAAAATGCTTATGCTGTAGGAGATACAATAACAGTTGGTAATTTTAAAGGTAAAGTTATTAGTTTAGGCCTTAAAACTACTAAAATACAAGCAATTAATGGGGATATTGAAATAATATCCAATAGTAATATTACATCAGTTATTAATCATAGTTTAGATGATGCATATGAATTTATTGATATTCCTGTTTCATATGATGAAAATATAGAAAAAGTTGAAACAATACTAAATAATATACTACAAGAAGAATTAAAAACTAATGAAGAAGTATTGGATGCTGATTTATTAGGAATAGAAAAATTAGATTCTTCTTCAATTAATTTTAGATTAAGAATTAAAACCCATTCTATGAAACAATATGATGTTAGAAGAACTATTTTAAAACATGTTAAACAAGAATTTAATAAAAATAATATAAATATACCTTATAATCAAGTGGTGGTACATAATGCAAGAGTATAAATTAGGAAGCACTGTAATAATGAAAAAACCTCATCCATGTGGAACAAATGAATGGGAAATTATTAGAGTAGGTGCAGATATTAAAATTAAATGTAAAAATTGTGGTAGAAGTATAATGATGCCTCGAATAGAGTTTAATAAAAAACTTAAGAAAGTTATAGATTTGTAGGAGGAATTATGAAAAAAAATAAGAAAAAAAATGTTAGGGGAGCAGTATCTACATTACTAACATTAACTATTATTATTTCAATTGCAAGTTTAGTTTTATCATTAATAGGATTTCAAGGAAATAAAACTTACATTGGTAATGGAAATCTTGAAACTTCATTAGTAGTAGTTAAAAATGTAATTAGTATTGATGGTATTAAATATATTGTCGGTAATGTTGTTACTAACTTTATTAATTTTAAACCACTTGCTATACTTGTTATATCATTAGTAGGTATAGGTATACTAGAAAAAAGTGGTTTATTAAATGCTATGTTCTTTAAATTAAAGAATGTTAAATTTGAAATAGTAGTATTCTTTACTTTATTTTTAGGTATTATATCATCTTTTATAGGTGAATATAGTTATATGTTTTTGATACCATTTATTGCTTTAATGTATAAATACTTAAATAGAAATCCAATATTAGGAATTCTTACAGTATTTATTGGTATTACATTGGGTTATGGAACAGGTTTAATATTTAATTATGATGATTATCAATTAGGTATGTTAACACAAAATGCTGCAACATTAGATGTTGATAAAAGTTATGAATATCATTTATTTTCAAATATTTATATTATGATATTCTTAACATTCTTATTAACATTTATTGGAACAATGGTAATAAAAAGATTCTTATTTACTAAATTTCCTAAGAAACAAATAAATGAAGAAGAAGAATTAAATATATCAAAAAAAGGATTTATATTAGCAAGTGTAACCGCATTAATAGGTATTTTACTTGTTGTATATATGATATTAGATATTAAATTACCAGGTGCTGGAATATTACTTGATACAAATAGTAAAAGCTATATAGAAAAACTATTTGGTAGTAATTCACCATTTAGAGAAGGAATTGTATTTATTATAACATTCATTATGATGGCATCTGGATTTGTATATGGAAAAATATCTAAAAATATTAAAAATAGTCATGAGTATAGTTTAGGTTTATCAAAAAGTTTTGAAAATCTTGGATTTGTATTTGTATTAATGTTCTTTACATCTGTAATGATATCAATTGTTGATTGGACTAATATAGGAGTAGTAATAAGTTCAAACTTAGTAGACTTCTTAAGCTCAGTATCATTATCAGGATTACCATTAATTATAATATTTATGTTTGTAGTTATATTAATGAGTATATTAATACCAAGCACATTAACTAAATGGGAATTACTTTCACCAACTGTAATACCATTATTTATGAGAGCAAACATAACTCCAGATTTTACACAATTTATATTTAAGGTGGCAGATGGAATTGGAAAATGTATAACACCATTCTTTATTTACTTTATTATAATGATAGCATTCCTAGAAAAATATAGAAAAGATGAAAAACAACAAATAAGTTTATTTGGAACACTTAAGTTAATATTACCAGTAATTTTAATGCTAAGTTTAGTTATGATTTTATTTGTTGTATTATGGTATGTAATAGGAATTCCAATAGGAATTGGTACAACTTCAACAATATAATAAAAAAGACTTTAAAAAAAGTCTTTTTTTTAGTATAATATAGTAGGTGGTATGATGGAAAAAGATAATTTAAAATTGTATGTTGATTTAATGAATAGATATGATGAAGAAACAAAACTAGGTATGACTATGGTTTTTAATAGTGATGAAAAAAACCTATTAAGTTATATGAAAAAAATAGCTATTAAAGATAAAGAAGCAAATAAGTTTTTAAATAGTTTAACAACTATGAGTCCTGAGGAAAGGGAACAAGCTGTAGAAGATTATTTTAAAGAAGAAGATAAAGATATTATAATAACATTAGATGATGTTAAAGATTATAAAGAAGAAATTGCTAACAAGTCAAAAGAAGACCAAAATAAATTAAACTATTTAATTAATAACTATAATAAACTAAAAATAAAAGGAATATGGCTATCTGATTTAAAATATATTGATGAAAATGATGAAGTAAAAGATATTGATTTAAAGAAAATTGCTAAAGAAGAAGAAAAGGAAGAAATAAAAGAATATAAATCAAGAACAGATAGAAATTATGATGAATTAAAAGACATAGATGAAGAAGATGAAGAAATAATATTACCTGTAAAAAAAGAAACAACAAAATCAACAAAGAAACCTGTAAAAAAGGAAAATACAAAAGCTGAATATTTTAAAGCAAGTGCACTATTTTTATCAACTGCTTTAGTTGGTGTAGTTCTTGCTATTGTAGCTTTGCTATTTATAAAAAAATAATGAATAATAATATATAAAATTGCCATTATTAAATAGGAGGCAATTTTTTTATGAAAAAGATTCTTATTTTATTAATATTATCATACCTTTTATTTATATCAAATGTTAAATCAAAAGAAATAACTATACCGAAAGAAGCAATTAGATTAAGAGTAATTGCAAATAGTAATAGTGAATATGATCAACAAATAAAAATGAAATTAAGTGTTAAAATTAATAAAAAAATTACAGAATTAATTGGTAATACTAAAGATATAAATAAAGCAAAAAAAATAATAAAAGACAATATCAATTATTTAAATAATTACATAAATGATTATTTAGAAAAAGAAAATTATAATTTAAATTATACTATTATTTATGGTGAAAATTATTTTCCAAATAAAATATATAATGGTATAACATATAATGAAGGATTATATGAATCATTGGTAATTACCTTAGGAAAAGGAAATGGTAAAAATTGGTGGTGTGTTTTATTTCCACCATTATGTTTAATAGAAGAAGAAGATAATAATAATTATAAGTTCTTTGTAAAAGAACTATTAGATAAATATTTTTAGTATAAATGATTAAACCTCTAATATTATTAATTAGAGGTGTTTTTATGTTAGCAATCCTTGTAATAGCGGTAAGTTTAAGTATGGATGCCTTTTCATTATCTTTAGTATATGGAACTTTAAATTTAGAAAAAAAGACAATAATACTACAATCATTAATAGTAGGCTTATTTCATTTTTTTATGCCTAGAATTGGAATTTATGTAGGTGATAAAATATTTAAAATAATACCTATAAATCCAAATATAATAGTATTTATAGTATTATTTATAATTGGTTTACAAATGATACTGGAATCATTTAAAGAAGAAAAAATAAAAAAAATAAATATATTTGAAATGATTATATTTGGATTTGCTGTTAGTATTGATAGTTTTTCTTTAGGACTTGGTATTAAAACTATATATCCAAATGTTTTAGTATCTACAACAATATGCATGATAGTAAGTTTTATATTTACATATTTTGGATTAATAATTGGTAAAAAAGTAAATGGCATAATTGGTAAAGTATCTACAATAATTGGGGGAATTATCCTTGTATTTATTGGACTAATCTATATTGTATAACTTTACAATTGTATAAAAAAAATATATAATTATAGTAGGTGGTTTTATGATAGTAAATTCAAATGATATACTTATTAAAGCTAAAAAAAATAAAATAGCTATTCCACATTTTAATATTAATAATTTAGAGTGGACTAAATATATATTAGAAGAATGTAATAATAATAATTCACCTGTAATATTAGGGGTTAGCGAAGGTGCAATTAAATATATGGGGGGTACTAAGACAGTTGCTAATTTAGTAAAATCTTTAGATGAAGAACTAAAAATAAAAGTACCTGTTGTAATACATTTGGATCATGGTAGTAGTGTAGAAATGTGTAAACAGGCAATAGATGATGGATTTACATCTGTAATGATAGATGCATCTTTATATTCTTTGGAAGAAAATATTAAAATGACTAAAAAAGTAGTTGAATATGCAGAAAAATATTCAGTATCCGTTGAGGCTGAACTAGGTCATATAGGTGATACAAATTATACAGATGTAGATGAAGCAATTAGATTTGTTAAAGAAACCAATATTGATTCATTAGCACCTGCAATAGGAACAGTGCATGGTGTTTATAAATCAAAACCAAATTTAGATATTGAATTATGTAGTAAATTAAGTAAAGATATTTCGATTCCATTAGTATTGCATGGTGGATCAGGATTAGATAATTTAGCATTAAAAAAAGTAATTAAAGCTGGAATATGTAAGGTTAATATAAATACGGAATTACAAATAGTTTGGAGTAATGCAGTAAAAAAATTCTTGTTAGAAAATGGTACTGCTTATGATCCAAGAAAAATAATATCTTCTGGTGAAAAAGCAATAAAAAAAGTAATAAGAAATAAAATTAGTGTTCTTAGTAGCAATTAGACTAATTAATCATACTAATAAGTAGGAGGAGTATATGAAACAAATAAAGATACAAGGTGGAAATATATTAAGTGGAACAATAAATATAAGTGGAGCAAAAAATAGTGCAGTTGCATTAGTACCTGCTTCATTACTTTCAGATGAAGAGGTAAAAATAGATAATATACCAAATATTTCTGATATTGATGCATTAAATGAAATACTTGAATATTTAGGAGCAGATGTAAAAAGAGATGGTTCTTTAATGACTATTAATTCTCGTAATATTCATAATAAAGAAATACCAGAAACAATTTCAAAAAAATTAAGAGCATCATATTATTTTATGTCATCTTTATTAGGTAAATATAAGCATGTAGAAATGTATTTTCCTGGTGGATGTTCTATAGGAGCTAGACCAATTGATCAAACATTAAAAACATTTAGAGCATTAGGGGCAACAGTAATAGAAGATGGTAATAAATTTACTATAGATGCAGATAGATTGATTGGAACAACAATAGAATTAGATATGCCAAGTGTTGGAGCAACAATTAATACATTGCTTGTTGCTGCAAGGGCAGAAGGAGAAACTATATTAAAAAATGCAGCAAAAGAACCAGAAATAGTAAGTGTAGCTACTTTTTTAAATCAAATGGGTGCGAAAATTATAGGAGCAGGAACAAGTGAAATTCATATTGAAGGTGTTGATTATCTAGGTAGCTGTTTTACAGAAGTAATACCTGATAGAATAGAAGCCGGGACATATTTAATTGCTGGTGCTTTAATAGGAGAAAATTTAACAATTAAAAATATGATTCCAGAACATATTTCATCATTAACATCAAAATTAAAAGAAGCTGGATTTAAAATGAATATTGGTAGAGATTATATCACTATTTCTAAATCAGATAATTTAAAACCAATTAAAATAAAAACATTAGGTTATCCTGGATTTCCAACAGATTTACAACAACCTATAACAACACTTCTTACTCAAATAGAAGGCTCATCTTCATTGGAAGAAACAATATATGAAAATAGATTTCAAAATGTTCCATATTTAAATCAAATGGGAGCTAACATCGAAATAAGAAATAGAACAATAGTAGTTAAAGGAAAAACAAAATTAGTTGGAACAGCTGTAGAAGCAACAGATTTAAGAGCAGGTGCATGTCTAGTATTAGCAGGCTTAATTGCCGAGGGGGAAACTACTATTAAAGAAATAAAACATGTTTTAAGAGGTTATGAAAATATAATAGAAAAATTAGAATCAGTGGGTGCTAAGATAAAATTAGAAGAAGTATAATACTTCTTTTTTTTATAAAAAAATAGTATTTCTACTATTTAGTTTTTACCTTTGGTTTATCTATATTTTCAACAATCAGATTTCTTTCTAATAAATTTCTTTTGTATTCTTCGTATATTTTTTTATTTAACAATGTAGTGGCACATCCAGTAGTAGCTAATAAATTTATAATTGGTGTTGCTAAAAGTAAAGTTTCCGTTGAATAATCAACTATTTCATTACCAACACTTTTAGTTTTATTAACATATTCATATCCATCTTTTTCTATTTTATTATGAATTGTTTTATTAAGAAAATCATATGCAATATAATTAACAACGCAAAAACCTAAATATTTTTTTGCTCTTATTTTCATATTAACCCTCCTAAACTAAATATATGATATCTAATTATATTTATAATGTCAAGGCATTAAAAATAATAATAAAAATATAATTAAGTAGGT
The DNA here is from genome assembly GCA_900313725.1 of uncultured Bacillota bacterium. Taxonomy (GTDB): domain Bacteria; phylum Bacillota_I; class Bacilli_A; order RF39; family UBA660; genus OMSK01. Next base: position 17,593 of record OMSK01000024.1, read on the forward strand.
GATTATATGAAAATAAAAATGTTTTTGTTTTTAGTATTAACAGTATTATTTGTTTTTTTAATAAATTTATCAAATCAAGACAAAGAAATATATTATTTAAATATTGATACAACTAATTCACTATCTTATGATAAAGAAATTTATCATAAACTAAAAAATAATAATAAATTAGAAAAATATATAAATATTTTCTCAAAAAAAGATTATCGTACTACTGATTTAATAAATGATATAAATAATAATAAAGAAGTAAATAATCAAACTATACAAAATGCATTAATTAAAGCAGATATATTAACTTTATATGTAGGAATTAATGATTTAAATTATAAAATAAATAGTAGTAAAGAAGAATTATATGAATATACAGATCAGGTACTAGAAGATATAGAAAAATTATTAAAACTAATAAGAATATACTGTAAAGAAAAAATATATGTAATTGGATATAAAAATAATAAAGGTGTATCTTATGATGAGTATTTTAAATATGTAAATAAGATAATAAAATCGATTTGTGATGAATATAATATAATATTTATTGATATAAATAATAATGAAAATATCATTGATAAAATATTTTCTAAATGATATAATGATAAAGAGGTGAAATTATGGAAAATACAAGTTCAAAAATAATGTCTAAGGTATTTTTATGGATGTTTATTGGTTTAGCAGTAACATTTGTAACTGGTAGATTAATTGCTAATAATCCAGAAGCTATTGAAGAAATATTTACAGGAAGTAAAGTAATTATACTAGCAATCATAGAATTAGTATTAGTTATATGGTTATCAGCTAGAATACAAAAAATGAGTGCTACGAGCGCTAAAATATTATTTATAATTTATTCTTTTGTAACAGGATTAACATTTTCATCAATATTTATTGTTTATGAAATTGAATCAATTATTTATGTATTTTTAGCTACATCACTTATTATGCTTATATTTGCTTTATTGGGATATTTTACAAAAATTGATTTAACAAAATTAGGAACATTCTTATTTATGGCAATAATTGGTATTCTAATAATGGGAATAATTAGTATATTTGTAAATAGCGAATCATTCTCACTTGGTATAGCTATTGCTTCAGTAGTTGTATTCATTGGATTTATAGCGTTTGATGTCCAAAAAATTAAAAAAATGTATGAATATAATATGATACCAGAAGAAAATTTAGCAATCTATGGTGCTTTACAATTATACTTAGATTTTATTAATATTTTTATTGATTTATTAAAAATTTTCGGTAGAGATAATTAAAATACTTGCATTTATTAAAAAAGCTTGCTATAATATAGAAGCATTAAATTACTATGACATGAATTTGTCATGGCGGAAGGAGATTAGAGTATGAAAAAAGGAATACATCCAGAATATGTGGATACTAAAGTAACATGTACTTGTGGTAATACTTTTACAGTAAAATCTAATAAAGAAGAACTACATGTTGAAACTTGTGACAAATGTCATCCATTCTATACTGGTGAACAAGGTGCTGTTTCTAAAACAGGAAGAGTTGAAATGTTCAATAAAAAATATGGATTTACAGATGATTCAAAAAAAGCAGCTTAATTTAAGTTGTTTTTTTGTTATATTTTTGGTACAATTAAAGTGGTGATTATATGAAAGTTGGAATAGCGAACGATCATAGGGGTTATAAATTAAAAAATGAATTAGTAAAATTTTTAGAAACAATTGGATATGAAGTAGTTAATTATGGTTCTGATTCTGAAGATCCAGTTGATTATCCTGTATATGCTTTTAAATTAGGTGAAGCAGTTAGAGATAAGGAAGTAGATAAGGGTATTCTAATATGTAGAACAGGTATTGGAATGAGTATAGCTTGTAATAAAGTAAAAGGCGTAAGATGTGCTAAAGTTGATAGTGTAGAAGATGCTGCTTTAACAAGACTCGATAATGATAGTAATGTTATGGCTATTAGTTATGTAAAGGATTTAACAGAAATAAAAGAAATTGTAAAAACATTCTTAGAAATGAAATTCAGTAATGAAGCACGTCATCAAAGAAGAATTGATTTAATAAATAAATATGACAATTAAAACAATTTTATATATAGTATTTTTACCAATTGTATTATGGGCATTAGATGCGGTTAATATTAATGCTATATTTAAGAAAAATAGATATTATCAAGCAAGATTATTTTATCTACTATTATCACTTATAATGACATATTTACTTGTTAATTTTGTGATAGATTTTACAAATTATACAAAGTTTATTTAATGCGACAAATTATTTGTCGTTTTTTTTATATAATTTATAAAATTATACAAAATATAATTATATGGGTGAATATATGAAAAAAATATTATTTGTAATACTATTAATAATTCTTATACCATATTTAATAGTTGATAATTTAATAAAAGATGAAGAAATTAAATTTAATTTAGTAACTAATAAAGTAGTAAAAATAAAAAGAGAAAGAACAAATACAATAGAAGAAATTCCATTTGAGGAATATATTGTTGGTGTTGTTGCGGGTGAAATGCCAGTATCATTTCCAGATGAAGCATTGAAAGCACAAGCAGTAGCGGCTCGTAGTTACGTTTCAAAACATATGAATAGTAATAAAGAATATGATGTGGTTGATTCAATAAATGATCAAGTATATTTAGATGAAAGTCATTTAAAAAATAAATGGGGTAAAGATTATACCAAAAATATTAATAAATTAAAAAGGGCAGTTTTAGATACAAAAGGAGAGGTAATTACATATAATGATGAAATTATAAATGCCTTTTTCTTTTCGACCAGCAATGGTAAAACAGAAAATTGTGAAGAAGTTTTTTTTGAAAAACTACCATATTTAAAAAGTGTAAATTCAAAATGGGATATTAACGTATCACCTGTATATAATGATGAAAAAATAATGAGTTTAAAAGATTTTTATAGTAAATTAGGTTTACAATATAACGATAACTTACAAATAAGTGTAAAAGAATATACTCAAACAGGCAGTATTAAAAATATTGAAATAAATAACAAACTATTTAAGGGTACCGACGTAAGATTTAAATTAAATTTAAGATCAGCTTATTTTACAATAAAAAAAGTAAATGATAATGTCAAGATTACTACTAAAGGATTTGGTCATGGAGTAGGAATGAGTCAGTATGGAGCAATGGCAATGGCAAATATGGGTTATAAATATGATGATATATTAAAATACTATTACACAAATGTTGAAATAAAAAAAATATAGTATAAAAAAAATATATTTGTCCAAACTCTAAATAGAGGTGAAAAAATGACAAATAGAAGAATAAAAAAATCAGTAGTATATGGAGCATATGTATTTGGTTTATTATTACTTATAGGGTTAATATATGTTACAGAAAGTATGGTATCATCTAAAAAGAATTTTAATAAACAGGAAAATAATTATGTTACCAAAACAATATTTGATGATGTTATCCCAGTTATAAAAGTAGAAGATAAATTAGTAAAACCATTTATGGCTGATGATGTTAAAGAATTAACAAAATATTATGAACATAAATCAGATGAAAAAAATCAACAAGAATCTATTATTAATTTTGAAAATACATATATGCAAAGTAGTGGTATATCATATGGAAAAGACGCTATTTTTGATGTTGTTTCTGTATTACCAGGTACTATTGAGGAAATAAAGTCAGATGATATATTAGGTAAAGTTATTAAAGTAAAACATGATGATAAATTATATAGTATATATTCATGTCTTGGTGAAACTACTATTAGTAAAGGAGATAGAGTTATAGCTGGACAAGTTATTGGACAAAGTGGAACATGTAATATTAATAAAGATATAAAAAATCATGTATATTTCGAATTACAAGTTAATAATAATCTAGTTAATCCTAATAATTATTATGGTAAAACTTTAAATGAAATAAGGGGATAACCCCTTTTTTTAATATTTTAAAAAAACATTTATATAATTTATTAGAGGTGTATAAATGAATATAAAAAAAAGAATAATAGATGAAACGCAAATTATTTTAAAAAATGGATATACTATAAGAGAAATAGCTAATCTTTTTAATGTATCAAAAAGTACTGTACATAAAGATTTGCGTGATAGATTAAAATATATAGATAAAGATAAATATATATTAGTTGATGAAATATTAAAATATCATACAAAAATAAGACATATAAGGGGAGGATTATCAACAAAACTTAAATATAGTAAGGAATGATAAAATGTTTTCAAAAGATATAGGAATAGATTTAGGAACTGCTAATGTTTTAGTTTATATTAAAGGTGAAGGAATAGTTTTAAATGAACCAAGTGTTGTTGCAATAGACTCAGAAACAAAAAAAACTTTAGCCGTTGGAACAAAGGCTCATGAAATGTTGGGAAGAACACCTGGCGAAGTTAAAGCAATAAGACCTTTAAAAGATGGTGTAATAGCTGATTTTGATGCAACTGAGATAATGTTAAATCATTTTATAAAAGAGGTTAATGGAAAAAGATTATTTTCTAGACCTAGAATTTTAATCTGTTGTCCTTCTAATATTACTCAAGTTGAAAAAAATGCTATTAAGGAAGCAGCTGAAAGAACTGGCGCAAAAAAAGTATTTTTAGAGGAAGAACCTAAAGTAGCTGCTGTTGGTGCAGGACTTGATATATCAAAACCCAATGGAAGTATGGTAATTGATATAGGTGGTGGTACCACTGATATAGCTATTCTTTCACTGGGTGGAATAGTTACAAGTGCATCTATTAAAGTAGCCGGTGATACTTTTGATAATGATATTCAAAAATACATAAAAGATAAGTATAAATTATTAATAGGAGATAGAACCGCAGAAGAAATAAAATTTAGAATAGGTTCAGTTTATCCAAATGTCAGAAAAGAAAAAATGAATGTAAGAGGAAGAAATTTAATAAATGGATTACCTTATACTGTTACTATCTCATCAATGGAGGTAGAAGAAGCTTTAAGAAAAAGTGCAAATACAATTGTTAATAAAGTTAAAAATGTATTAGAACAAACACCTCCTGAGTTGGCAGCAGATATTATTAATAAAGGAATTGTATTAACAGGCGGTGGAGCTTTAATGGTAGGACTTGATAGATTACTTGCTAATGAATTAAAAGTTCCTGTTATTATAGCTTCTTCTCCACTTACTTGTGTGGTAGAAGGTACAGGTGTATTATTAGATAATATTAATTTAATTGATAGATAGACTTTAAAATAATTATTTGGTATAATTTAATTGGTGGTAGTATGACACAGGAATTAATATTAAGAATAGTAGGAATGTTATTAATTACGTTTACATCATCAATTTTATTAATACCTTTTATGAAGAGCGTAGCATTTAAAGTAAATGCAGTTGATATTCCTGGAGGAAGACATATTCATAAAAAGATTACTCCTAAACTAGGTGGAGTAGCAATATTCTTTTCCTTTTTATTAGGATATATATTATTTGGAACTCATAGTAGTATTATGAATGCTGTTCTAATTGGAAGTTTTATTATAATATTACTTGGAATATTTGATGATATTGTTGAATTGGGACCACTTGCTCAATTTATTGGTCAATTAATAGCATCATTAATAGTAGTATGTTATGGTGGATTATTAATTAAAAGTTTAGATATAGCAGCATTTCATATTTTTATTCATTTTGGTTGGCTTTCTTATCCACTAACAGTATTCTTCATATTAGGATGTATAAATTGTATTAATTTGATAGATGGATTAGATGGTTTATCAGGTGGAATATGTTCAATATATTATTTAACTGTCGGTATAATTGCTATTATACAAGGTAAAACAGGATTAGATTTTGTATTAGCATTTACAATGTTAGGATCAACAATAGGATTTTTAGTATATAATTTTAATCCAGCTTCTATATTTGCAGGAGATGCTGGATCTAATTTTATGGGATTTATGGTAGCTGTAATTGCTTTATTAGGATTTAAAAATGTAACAATGACTTCTTTTATAATTCCACTAGTTATAATTGCTATTCCAATATTAGATACCTTATTTGCTATTATTAGAAGATTTTTAAAACATGAACCATTATTTAAAGGTGATAAATATCATATTCATCATCAATTATTAAATAGAAATTTTTCAGTTAAACAAACAGTATTTATAATATATATAATTGATTTATTATTTGCGTTTGCATCAATATTATACATTTTACAAGATGGTATGATTGTATATTTAGTATATGGTATATTATTACTAATAGTATTAATTGTAATTTTAAAAACCAATATCGTATTTGATAGAGAATATATTAAAAATAAAAAACAACAAAAAAAATAGTTATTTAAACTATTTTTTATTTTATAATATATGGTTTTTCATATGTTCCATTACCTTCACTACATAGTGCATCAGGTGAAATGTTAATTACCATTCTTGGTTGTGCATATGAATTTGCATTTGAAGACCTTGCTGTTCCACTGACTCTGTATACTTTGTATGTATTTGTTGAGTCAGGAGTTATAGTCCAAAATGAATTAAAATTAGCAAGGTAATTATAATTTATACATTGAATATCACTTATATTTCTACAATTCTCATCTAATGAAACAATTGGATATTCATTTACTTGAAGTAATCCAATAGGATATTTTTCTGTTTTTTTAGAACATTCTATTGAACCATCATTAAGAGAGAATAATTCATTTCTAGCCCCAATACATAATTCTGTTGGAACAATTAATGCTTTATCTTCTGAGGAAAAATACTTAAGATCTGAATCTGTAAAGTAATCATTTAATACTTGTTTTATTCTACTTATTTCATAGTCATTTTTTCCCACACTATCATTTTTTGTATCATTATATCTATCGTCCCATACTACTGAATCAATTTTATCAGCTAATATTAAACGAACTGTATTATCTTCATTAATTCTAAGTATTCTCCACATTTTACCAGCAAATTTTACATAGTTATTAACTTGTTCACCTCTAAATAAATAATAATTATTTATTTTATATAAACCATCACGTTCTTGTCTATTTTTATTATTTTCTAAAATCTTTTTGTATAATACGTTTGTTGAATATCCATCACTACATTCTATAACTGGTTGATATAAATAGTAACCGTTATTATTACTAACATTTACTCCACCTTCACATGTGATACCCTTTTTTAGTAATTTATTTGGATCTTTTAGATAACCTGCATCTACTAAATCATCAATTGATATGGAAGTTTTATCACCATTGGTTTTAGGTATTTTTTTGTCGTATTTTTTATAATAATCTTTTGCGGCAGTTTCCAATTTTTTTTCAAAAGTTTTAGTGTTAATTCTAGTACCAACTGCTGATTTTAAAACAATAAGTAATATTATTAAAAATATAATACTTCCAATTGCTATTCCTAGGTATATTGCCATTTTTCTATCTATTTTTTTTAAAAAGTTAATCATATTATTCCTCCAATTCAAAAACATTATAACAAATTTTAATGATTTATTCAATTATTTTCATATATTAAGTGTTATTGAATATATTTTACTGGTGATTTATAAATGCTGATACTAAAAGGTTTTATTATTGGACTAGCTAAAATTATTCCAGGAGTAAGTGGTAGCTTGGTAGCATTAAATTTAGGATTATATGAAAAAGGAATAAAAGCCATAAGTAATTATTTTGAAAATATAAAAGAAAACACAATTTTTATATTTAAAATAGGAATAGGGATAATAAGCGCTATTATTTTAGGAAGTAAAATAATTTATTTTTTCTTAAATAATTGGCCATTTTTAACCATGATAATGTTTATAGGATTACTGCTAGGATCAACACATTCTATAAAAAAAATAAATACAAAAAGAGAATATTTTTATATAATTAGTTCCTTTTTATTAATGCTTTTTCTTTTTACTATAAAAACAAATGTTAAATATATATATAAAGATACTTTTATTGATAATTTGTATGTAATGTTATTGGGATTTATAGATGCATCTACAATGATTATACCTGCTATAAGTGGAACAGTAATATTTATATTATTAGGTAGTTATGATTTTATTTTAATCATGTATTCAAATTGTTTTAATAATATTAAAGTATTTTCATTATTTTCCATTGGTTTATTAATAGGTATTTTTATTGTTTCAAAAGCAATAAATTATTTGTTAGAAAAAAAGAAAACATTTATTTATTCAATTATAAATGGCTTTTTTTTATCATCGATGTTTTATCTTGTTATAGAAACAATTAAATTAAATTATACATTTATTGATATTCTGTTTTCTATACCATTAATATTTCTTTCATATAAAATTGGATCATTAAGCAAAAAATAAATAATTAATCATATAATTAATTAGAGGTGATTTAGTGAATAAAAAACTACCAAAAGTATTTGCTAATAAAATAGAAAAAATAAACAAAACAAATGAAGTATATAATGTATCAAAAAATGAAGAAGAAATTGTTAAAAATAATAAAAACATATATCAAAAAATAAATGATATTTTTTCATCATATAGGTATGTATATAAAGCAGATGTTATAATAACAACCAATAAGGGTGAATTTACTAAAAGAATAATTGGAAAAAAAGGAGATAATTTAATAACATTTGACAACGAATTAATAAATATATCAAATATTATAGATATTAAATACAAAGAATAAAAAAGCTTATAAAAAGCTTTTTTTAAATACATTCTACATATGTATCATTTAAACATCTAAGTAGACAACAACAGTTTAAATTTAATGTAAAAAATGAATTAGTAGTTACGTATGGAATAGTAGCTACTTCAGTTTCATCTGGATTTGGTGCTAAAACTCTAAATGTAGCACAACATCCATCAATTTTTTCTACCCTGAATGCAGAAGATGTAGTTGTTTCATCTGGATTTTTACTAATTGGCATACTTAATGGTACTCCATTATTTCCACATAAATATAACATGATTGGTCTTGTATTAGCTGTTAATGTAGTTCCTGCACTACCCAAAAATCCTCTATCACAAGTATCTAAGCAACATTCACCACAACAACTTGCATTTTGTTGTAATACACTTATAACAGTTAATATTTCAGCAAGACATTTACAATCTTTATCATTACACATATAATCCACTCCTTCTATTCAATATAATATATGAAGGAAGTTATAATAGGTGTAAATAAAAAACCTAATAAATTATTTTGCTTTAAATTTATTTAATATATTTAAATTTGGAAATGCCCTTAATAATCTTCTGAATGTTCTAGATTCAGTAAATAAAGCTGACTTAACTTTTTTAGCAATTTCTTCGGTGTAATCCATTTTTAACTCATATTTAATAATTGCTAATCTTTCTAATTTAAAAATAGTTATATATGATAATAAAGTATCAGCTATAAAAATTATTAAAAACATTGATGATGTAAAAAATCTTATATTATCTGGAATATTATTAATAAAATTGGTAATTGCAGGATCTAAAAATTGAACTAAAAATATACATAAAATTCCAAATAATAAACTATTATATAGACATACCCTTCCATCTATATTTAAAAGATGATTGCTATAATCCCACCATCTAACTTTAAATAATTTTTCTAATATTAAACTAGTAATATATTCAAGAAGAGATGCAATAAATAATCCCACAATAAATAAAATAAATATATCTTTTTTATAATTATTAAGTAAAGCTGTCATTAAAATGGCTGATAATCCATATATAGGACAATATGGACCAATTAAAAAACCTCTATTCGCAACTTTTTGTTGTTTTATGCTTACATAAATTGTTTCAATTATCCATCCTATAAATGAGTAAATAAAAAATCTAAAAAATAAAATTAAAAAAGTATTCATAAATCACGACCATTCTAAAATAATTTTATCATAATAATATAAAAAAAACAAAAAAACTGATATAATATATATAGGTGATTATATGAGAGCAGTTGTACTTTCTGGTGGAGGAGCTAGAGGTGCCTATGAAATAGGTGTATGGAAGGCTTTAAAAAAATTACATATAAAATATGATATAGTAACTGGAACTTCGGTTGGAGCTTTAAATGGAGCATTAATGGTTCAAAAATCATATTTAAAATCTTTATTATTGTGGTATAACTTATCATATGATGATATTTTTGAAATAAGTGATAAATATAGTGAAGAAGATATTAATAAATTTTATAAAGACAGTATTTTAAAAGGTGGAGTTGATGTATCTAACTTAGAAAATACAGTAAGAAAATATTTGAAACCAAAAAAATTTTTTAAATCACCAATTAATTTTGGATTAATAACAGTAAAATTTCCATCTTTAAAACATGTTGAAATTACCAAAAAGGATTTAAATAGTGAAAATTTAGATGATTTTTTAGTTGCATCTTCTTCATGTTTTCCTGCTTTTAAAGTAAAAAAAATTAAAAATCAAGGTTATATAGATGGTGGGTTTTATGATAATATGCCTATTAATTTAGCAATTAAAATGGGAGCTACTGAAGTAATAGCTATTGATTTAGATGCGATTGGTATAAAAAGAAAAACTAAATCAGATATAGATGTTACTTTAATAACACCTCGTAATAAAATAGATTCATTTCTAAAATTTGAAAAAAATTCATCTAGAAGAGCAATACGTTTAGGATTTAATGATACTTTAAAAGTTTATAATAAATTAGATGGAAATAAATATTCTTTTAAGTATGGTAATCTTATTAAAAATATAAATAAATATAAAGGTAAATATCTTAATAATGTTAATAGCTTATTAAAAGAAAATAATTTAAATAGTATAATTTTAGAAAATATAACTTTTAGAAAACTATATAAAAATGAAAAATCATGTATTAAAGAAATGAATGATACAATTGAGAAATTGGGGTATTTACTAGATATAGATGACTCATATATATATAGTATTAAAAAATATAATAAAATATTATTAAAAAAATTTAATGATATAAATATTAATTTAAAAGAAATAGAAAAAAGTTTAAAAGATAATACATTAAAAACATATTTAGATAATAAAATAATGGTTAAATATTTATATGAACTAATGAAAAATAAACACTATAGAAAATTAAAAAAACTATGTTTATTATTTCCAGATGAATTTTTAATGAGTATATATATAATAACAATAGAAGGTGCATAATATGATAGAAAAAAGAATAGATGAACTAATCGAAATAATAAATAAAGCTAGTATAGAATATTATACTAATGATAATCCAAGTATTACTGATCAGGAATATGATGATTATTATCATGAATTAGAAAAGTTAGAGCGTGAACACCCTGAATTAGTAAGAGATGATTCTCCTACTAAAAGAGTTGGTGGAAAAGTAATTGATGAATTTAAAAAGGTTGAACATAAGGTACCTATGATGTCATTAGGTGATATATTTAGTGAAGATGAAGTTATTGAATTTGATAAAAAAATCAAAAAAACTATTAAGAATCCTATCTATGTTTGTGAATTAAAAATAGATGGATTATCTGTTTCGTTGATATACGAAAATGGTAAATTAGTAAGAGGAGCAACTAGAGGTAATGGTACTATAGGTGAAGACATTACACATAATGTAGAAACAATTAAATCAATACCTATGACAATAAAAGAAAAAGAGAATATTGAAGTTCGTGGAGAAATATATATGCCTAAAAAATCTTTTAATTTATTAAATGAAGAAAGAGAAAAATTAGGTATGAGTTTATTTGCTAATCCAAGAAATGCTGCAGCAGGATCTGTTAGACAATTAGATTCTAAAATAGCAGCCAAGAGAAATTTGTCCACATTTATTTATCATCTACCAGAACCAAGTAAATTTAATATAAAGAAACATTCAGAAGCCTTAGAATTTATGAAAAATTTAGGTTTTGTAGTTAATCCTAACATTAAAGTATGCAATAATATTAAAGAAGTAATTGAATATATTGATGAATGGACTTTAAAAAGAGATGAATTACCATATGAAATAGATGGTATAGTAATTAAAATAAACGATTTGGATGAACAAAAAACTTTAGGATATACTTCTCGTACACCTAAATGGGCAATTGCTTATAAATTTCCTGCTATAGAAGTATTGACTAAATTAAATAATATTGAATTTTGTGTAGGTAGGACAGGAAAAATTACTCCACGTGCTGACTTAGATCCAGTTCATTTAGCAGGATCAGTAATTAGAAGTGTTACTTTACATAATGAAGACTACATTAAAGAAAAAGATATTATGATAAATGATACAATTGTACTACATAAGGCAGGAGATGTTATTCCTGAGGTTGTAAGAGTAGAAAAAAGTAGAAGAACTGGTAAAGAAAAACCTTTTAAAATGATAGATATTTGTCCAATATGTGGTACAAAACTAATAAAAAAAGATTCAGAAGCAAATTATTTTTGCCCAAATGAATATTGTGATGCCAGAAATATTGAAGGATTAATTCATTTTTCATCAAGACCCACTATGAATATAGAAGGATTTGGAGAAAATATTGTTGAAGATTTTTATAATATGGGGTATTTAAAAAATATACCAGATTATTATAAATTATATAAATTTAAAGAAGAATTAAAAGAATTAGAAGGATTTGGAGAAAAGAGCATTAATAATTTACTTGATAATATAGAAAAAAGTAAAAATAATTCCTTAGAATTACTATTATTTGCATTAGGTATTAGATATATTGGAAAGAAGACTGCTAAAATACTCGCAAGTAATTATAAAAATATTGACAATTTAATGAATGCTTCTTATGAAGAATTAGTTGAAATTAGAGATATAGGTGAAGTGATTGCTGATTCTGTTTATAAATTTTTTGAAGAAGAAAAAAATATCAAATTAATAGAAGAATTAAAAGAATTAGGTCTTAACATGAATTATTTAGGAAATATAGAAGTAGATGACAATTTTGCCAATAAAACTTTTGTGTTGACTGGTACTTTATCTAAACTAACAAGAGATGAAGCAACTAAGATAATTGAAGATAAAGGTGGTAAGGTAACAAGTAGTGTTACTAAGAAGACAAACTATGTAATTGTTGGTGAAAATCCGGGCAGTAAATATGATAAAGCAAGAGAATTAAATATTGAAATTTGGAGTGAAGAACAACTATTAGAAAAAATATAGTTGTTTTTTTTATAAATAACTAAAAAAACATTGTTTTTTTCTTTAAAATATATTAAAATTAGAATAGGGTGAAGAATATGAACGAAGTGAATTTTGATGAAATATTAAAAGCAATTGATTCAGATTATGCGGGTAAAAGTGAAGAAGAGGTAATCGACTTAATTATTGATACGAATAGTTTCAATAAAATAGAAAAAATTCTTGCTTTGGCAGAAAATGCTGAAGATGATTTACTTGATTTAGATGATGAAGAAGTAAGAGTAGAAAAAGATTATAATAATAGAATAGATGAATTACAATCTAAAATTGATGAAGCTAATCGTGAAAGAATTGCCCAAGCTATAAATTATAAATCATATGGAAGAATCCTTGATAATGAATTATATCCTTTTGTGAGCGATCATATGAGTTTTAGAATTTCTAAAATAGATGATAGAATTGAAGAAATAAATCATAAAGAGGAAATCCTTGAAGGCAATCTATCATCTAGAAAGAAAGCTGAAAGAAAACAATTGCAAGAAGAAAAAGATGAACTATTAAAAAAATCAACTGACTTTAAAGATTCACAAATAGAAGCAAAATATCTTGCTTTAGAAAAAGAAAAAGAAGTAGAAAATGCTAAAAACGAAAGAGATTCACTAATTACTGAATTAGCAGATAAAAAAGTTGAAGTTAATAATAATAAAAAAGATGTTCAAAATATATTAAAAGCTTATAGTGATTTAATTAAAGAAATAGGTAGAAGAATAATCGCAAGAAAAGCTGAAGCAGATAAAAAATATGACGAAGTTGTTGAAGAATATCAAAGAAGAATGGAAAATGCTTTACAAACTAAAGATCATAAAGATTATGAATTAGCTTCTGAATATAGTGCTATATATGTAGAAGCAAATAAAACTAAAGAAGAATATGCTGAAAAAGCTTATAAGATTTTTACAATTTTAGGTGTTAATCCTGAATCTTTAGGTATAAATATTAAAAATGAAGAAAATAATGTTAAAGAAGAACAAATTTCTGAACCTGTAAAAGAAGATGTTCCAGTAGTTAATAATACTATAGTAGAAGAAAAAACAGATGAAGAAAATCAAGAAGATATTGATAACGAAATTTTCTTAGATGGGGAAAATATAAATAATTATGTTGAAGACAATAATCTTGTTGGTAAAAACTTATTTAATGAAGAAGAAAATCTAATAAATATTCAAAGTGATGAACCAAGTTTAGAAGAAAAAGTAGAAATTAATAATAAAAAAGTAGAAGAATTAAATAAACTTATTGAAGTATCAAATAATGAAGAAGAAAAAATGTATTATAGAAAAATAATACTATCTATTAATATGACTAACTATAAGATAATAAATAATAAAATAACTGCTAAAAATCCTATAATTAGAACTTCAAGAGGCGAATATATTTCAGCTGATTTATTAGATGAATATAATAGTGTTATTGATGAACTTAATGTTTTTGAAAATGAAAAGTCATTACAAAATAATGAAATAAGTGATTCTAATAATGTTGAATCAAATTTATCAGATGATGATCAATCTATTAAAGAACCACAACTATCAGATTTTTCTGATGTAACAGATAATAATCAATTAAATGATAATGAGGAACCACAAGATAATTATATTGACACTGTTGAAGATGAAACATCAGATTCTAAAAAAATAGATGAAGATATACAACAAAATGATGAATATGATATTTATGGTTTTAATCTACATGGTATTAATCTTCCAAAAGTAGAAGAATCAACTAATGAAATAGTTAATGAAGTTAACCCATTTGTTTTATCTGAAAATTTAAATGATGTTATGCCAGAAGTTGATGAAGTATTTGATCAAAATAATGATGAAGAAATAGATGATGATGGTTTAGAGTTTTTACCACCTATTCAAACAGCAAAATTAGATGATGATTTTATAGATGATATGGATGATAATATAACAGCTCCATCAGACATAAAAGATGATGACGATGATTATATTGAAGATGAAGAAATAGAAGAAAATAATATAACAAATATTTCGGAAGATAATAAAATACTTGATGGAAATTTCTTAGTTCCTGAAGAATCACAACAAGTTGCTATTGAAGAACCTAATAAAGAAGAAGAAACACAAGTTGTTCCTGTAAATGAAACACAACCTAGTAAAGATGATTCAATTTCTGATAAAACAGACGATGATTCTGAAATAAGTGCTGATGTTTTTTTAGAAGATAACAGTCAATCAAAAGTAAAAACTAAAACAAAAGGGAAAGGTTTATTAGCAAGAATCCGCGAAAAAAAGGAAGAAGGAGTATCTAATCCTGTAACTCGTGCAGTAATTGAAGGTATGTTTGATGAGGAAGCACAGGGAGTATACAATAATATGCTTGATGAGAGAGCAAAAAGAAAATAAAAAGGGTAAAAGTAAATAATAAGAGAAGTTGAATAACTTCTCTTTATATACAAGTAAGGAGTGATTTAAATGAAAGAATGGAATGGATTTAAAGAGGGAAATTGGAATAATAGTGTAGATGTTAAAAATTTTATAGATACAAACTATACATATTATGATGGAGATGAATCATTTTTAAATGGTCCAACAGAAAAAACAAAAAAAGTATGGAATAAATGCTTAGATTTATTAAAAGAAGAATTAAAAAAAGGTGTTCTTGATATTGATGTAGATCATGTTTCAGGAATTAATAATTTTGAAGCAGGATACATTGATAAAGACAATGAAGTAATTGTCGGTCTTCAAACAGATGAACCTTTAAAAAGAATGGTTAATCCATTTGGTGGAATAAGAATGGTTTATAATTCATTAAGTGCATATGATTATAAATTAAATCCTGAAATTGATAAATATTTTAGTATGTTTAGAAAAACTCATAATGAAGGAGTATTTGATGTATATACACCTGAAATGAGAACTGCTAGAACAGTTGGATTACTTACTGGTTTACCAGATGCATATGGTAGAGGAAGAATTATTGGTGACTATCGTAGAATTGCATTATATGGTATTGATTACTTAATAGAAAAAAAGGAAGAAGATAAAGCAAATATTACAGAAATTAATCCAGAAACAATTCAATTAAGAGAAGAAATAAGCATGCAAATAAAAGCACTTGAAGATATGAAAGCGATGGCTTTAAAATACGGATGTGATATTTCTAAACCAGCTAGTAATGCTAAAGAAGCTGTACAATGGACATATTTTGGTTATTTAGCTGGTGTTAAAGAAAATAATGGTGCCGCTATGTCATTAGGTAGAGTAGATGCATTCTTAGATATCTATATTAAAAGGGATATTGAAGCGGGAATTTTAACAGAAGAAACAGCCCAAGAATTAATAGATCAATTTGTTATAAAATTAAGATTGGTAAGGCATTTAAGAACTCCAGAATATGATGAATTATTCTCAGGAGATCCTACATGGGTTACTTGTTCTGTAGGTGGTATTAATGACAATGGTACACCACTTGTTACAAAAACATCATATAGAATTGTAAATACTTTAACAAACCTTGATACATCTCCAGAACCAAATATGACTATTTTATGGAGTAAAAACTTACCAGAATCATTTAAAAAATATTGCGCTAAAATGAGTATTCAAAGTGATGCTATTCAATATGAAAGTGATGAATTAATGAGACCTATTCATGGCTCAGATTATGCAATTGCTTGTTGTGTATCTGCTATGACTGTTGGAAAACAAATGCAATACTTTGGTGCTAGATGTAATTTAGCAAAATCACTTCTATATTCTATAAATGGCGGAGTAGATGAATTTAAAAGATTAAAAGTTGTTGATATTCCAAAAATGGATGATGAAATACTTGACTATGAAAAAGTAAAAAAATCATATTTTAAAGTACTAGAATATGTTGCTAAATTATATTCTGATACAATGAATATAATTCATTACATGCATGATAAATATGCATATGAAGCTGGTCAAATGGCTTTACATGATACTAATGTACAAAGATTGATGGCATATGGTGTAGCAGGTTTATCTGTTGCAACAGATTCATTATCAGCAATAAAATATGCAAAAGTAAAACCAATTAGAGATAATGATGGAATTACTACAGATTTTGAAATAGAAGGTGAATTTCCTAAATATGGAAATGATGATGATAGAGTAGATTCTATAGCTAAAGAAATACTAGAAAAATTCTATAGCGAATTAGCAAAACATAAACCAATTAGAAATGCATTCCCAACATTGTCAGTATTAACAATAACTTCTAATGTTGTATATGGTGAAAAAACCGGAGCTACTCCTGATGGTAGAAAAGCTCATATTCCATTTGCACCTGGTGCAAATCCAATGCATGGTAGAGATGAAAATGGAGCAATAGCATCATTAAATTCAGTCGCAAAGCTTGAATATAAAACATGCTGTAGAGATGGTATTTCTAATACATTCTCAATAGTACCAGATGCATTAGGAAAAGATTTAGATTCACAAAAAGAAAATTTAGTAACACTTTTAGATGGATATTTTACTAAGGGAGCTCATCATTTAAATGTTAATGTATTAACTAGAGATTTATTAATTGATGCAATGAATAATCCTGAAAAATACCCACTACTTACTATTAGAGTATCTGGATATGCAGTTAGATTTAATAGATTAACAAAAAAACAACAAGAAGAAGTTATTAGTAGAACATTCCATGAAAAAATGTAGTGCTAGTATAGATTCAATAGAATCATTTTCGACAAAAGATGGTCCAGGTATTAGAACAGTAATATTCTTTAATGGATGTAAATTAAGATGTTTGTTTTGTCATAATCCAGAAACATGGACTATGAAAGAAAAAAACACAACAGTTGAAGAAATATATAATAAAATTATTAATTATAAAGATTATTATGGAACAGAGGGTGGAGTAACTTTTTCTGGTGGAGAACCATTACTTCACTCCGATTTCATAATTGAATTAGCTAAATTACTTAAAAAAGATAATATTAATATTGCTTTAGACACTGCTGGTGTTGGTAATGGCAATTATGAAGAAATATTAAAATATGTTGATTTAGTAATTTTGGATATAAAAGATTATAGGTATGATGGTTATTTAAAAATGACAGGTCATTCTATGGATGATTTTAACAAATTTTTAGAATCACTTAATAATTCTAATAAAAAAACGTGGATTAGACAGGTGATTGTTCCAGGTATTAATGATAGTGTTGAATATATTATGGGTTTAAAAAAATATATTAAAAACATTAAAAATATTGACAATATTGAATTATTGCCGTATCATACAATGGCAGTGGAAAAATATGAAAAATTAAATATTCCTTATAAATTAGAAGGAGTACCTTCTATGGATAAAAATAAATGCATGGAATTGGAAAATTTGTTAAAGGAGGAATGATTATGTCTGGTATAATGAGCCAAAAAGATATAATTATGCAAACGTATATTAATGAATTAAGAAATTGCAAAAAACACTTTTTTGAAGAAGCAAATAAATTAAATGATAAATTTGCTGATAGAATTAGTAGTCCAATTGAAGAGGATTTATATCAATTAAAAGGTGTTAAATTACCTGATGAAAAATTTAAGGTAAAAATTAGATCAGTAATAGAAATTGTGATTGCTCAATATGCCTCAACAGTTAAAGGAAATGTTGTCATTCAAAAAGAACAATTAGAATATTTATCTCAAGAAATGGATATTTGTGAAATCGAACCAATTAAAATTGAAAATTTAGAAATAGAACAGCAATTACCAAAAATAATAAAACACATTATTAAAGAAGCAATGAATTACTTTAATGAAAAAAACAAAGACAATACTATGTATTGGCAAAGAGAAGATGAAGTAAGGAAGATTGTAAAAAAAATAGTAACTGCTAAAAGAGTAGGTAAGACTATTATTGATTTAGAAAAATTATATGAAGAAGTTGTACAAGAAATGGTACAATTACAATATAATTTTAAAAATGAATATACAGAAATTGAAAATAAAGATTATTCAAAAAAAATAAGATAATATTCTTATTTTTTTTATAGTAATAATAAAACAAAAGTACCTATTATCATGCAATAATATACAAAGTATATTAATTTACCTTTTAATATTATATTTTTAAACCAATTTATAGTTATATAAGTAAATATAAAAGATACTATCATACTTATTAAATAAAGAGAAATTTCATGTATAGTTAAATTACTACTTATTAGTTTAAATATACCAAGAATTGATGTTGCTAAACTAATAGGAATATATAGCATAAACGAAAAATCAAATGCAGTATTTCTATCTAGGTTTCTATTCATTCCACCGACTATAGTAGCACCACTTCTACTAATACCAGGTATTAATGCCATTACTTGAAATAAACCTATTATAACAGCATCTTTATATGATAATTCATTTTTATTTCCTACTTTATTTTTAATTGTAAATAATAATAAAGCAGTTATTAATAGAGATATTCCAACAAATTTAATATTATTTTCTAAATATATAAATAATTCCATTTTAGTTACAATTAATCCAACAATTAAGGCAGGAATACTAGCTATAATTATTTTATATAAATATGTATATTCATATTTATTTTTTTTAGTAAAATAACTTTTTAATATACATATTATTCTATCTTTAAAAACAGTAAATATGGCTAAAAAACTTCCTAAATTAGTTATTATAGATAATATTTCGTAATCAATTTTATAATTAAATAATTTTTGAAATATTAGTAAATGTCCACTAGAAGATATAGGTATAGGTTCTGTAACACCCTGAATTATACCTAATAATATAAATATAAATATCATATTATCACCTAATAAATTATATTAAAATTAATAAAAATAATTTAAAAAAATATTATTAATTAGGTGGTATTATGTATCAAAAAATATTTTTATTTTTGCTTGGATTTGGATTAACAGTAATAGGTTTTGTTTATATTATTAGTTATTTAAATTTGCTTACATTAGGGTATAATTTTTTATATTATGTAAATTTTATAATTAGAAGAATAGAGTGTTTATATTCTATAATTGGTTTAATAATAATATATATTTCAATCAATATTAATGAAGGAGATGCTTATGAATTACATTTATGATATTTTATTAAATTATAAAGAAGAGTATTATGATTTTTATGATTGGAATAAAAATGATAATATGGAACATATAAGAAAAATACCAATTTTTAGAGTTAGTACAGACGATTTGTTTAATATTGTAAATAATAAAGTTAAAATTGATCCATTATTTTTAGAAAAAATATATAATAAAACTGAATTATTTATAAAAAATGGTGTTAAAAAAATTAAGTATGCTTGTTTATTAAGTGATGGAGATTTAATTATAGGAATTAATATAATAAATAAAAAAATAAAATTAAGTTCTCTACTAATTGATGAGGAACTTGATTCATTGGAAGATGTATATAAAATGGATATATTAGATATTAAATATATAATACAAGGAAAAAATAATTATAATTGGTTTAAAACAAGAAATCAAAATGAAAAAAATAAATTTTTAATTAAAGAAATAAATAAAATAATTGATGATAAGGAAAAATTAAAATATTTATACTATGATTGTTTTGATTATAAAGAAGAAGATGTTGATAAAATAGTTAAAGAATTAATGAATATTAAAGATGATAAAATAGTTAATAAAGTATATGATTTTTTAAAACTGTTAGAATTTAACAAATAATGAATAAAATATTTATTTATGATAATAATAGAAATAGGAGGAATAATATGAAAAAAATTGGTATATTTATACTAGGATTATTGTTTGTAACTGGTTGTTCTTGTGGGAATACCAAATTAACAATGGATACACCAACTAAAAAAGTAGAAAATTTTTTATCTAATTATCAAACATTAAATGTAGATGTTTTAAAACAATTAGATGATGCGGTTGATAAAGAAACAGATTTTACAGATGAACAAAAAAAGGAATACAAAGAATTAATGAAAAATCATTATAAAAATTTAAAATATGAAATTAAAGATGAAGTTGTTAATGGAGATAATGCGACTGTTACTGTAGAAATAGAAGTAACAGATTATTCTAAAATTATGACTGATGCAGATAGCTACTTAGAAAATAATCCTAGTGAGTTTAATAATGAAAATGGTACATATGATGTTTCTTTATTTACAAAGTATAGATTGGATAAATTAAAAGAAGCAAAAGAAAAGGTTAAATATACGCTAGATTTAACATTAACTAAAGTTAAAGATGAATGGGTTTTAGATACAATTAGTGATATGGATGAAGCTAAAATTCATGGAATGTATATATATTAAAATGAAAATAATTTTTTCATTTTTTTTATAATAATAATTTAAATGTTGATATTTGCTCAATTCTTTGATATACTTACATATAGAATAGAGGAGGATTGTAATGAAGAAAAAATTATTTATGACATTATCACTAGTACTTGTAGTAGGACTAGCTGTTGGATGTGGATGTAAGAAAAAAGATAATAAAGATAAATCAAAAGAAAACCAACCTGTTATAAAAACAAATACTGAAAAGGAAGTAATAAAAGATAGAGAAGTTGATGGAATGAAATTAACTAATAGTTCTGTTATTACAACTGATGGTGTAACGGAAATTACAACCACTGTTACTAATCCAAAAAGTGAGGATTATTATTTAGAAGAATTTAAAATGATTGTAAAAGATAAAAATGGTGATGTAATAATTACTTTACCAGGCTATGTTGGTGAAGTTATTAAAGCTGGGGAAACAAAAACAATTAGAAGTTCTGTTTCAATGGATTTATCCACTGCTAAAAGTATAGAATATGAAGTAACAAAATAAAAAAAATGATGCTTAAATAGCATCTTTTTTTATTGATAAATTATTGATATTATAGTAAAATATGTAATAGGGTAGAAAGTATCTAAAAAAGTCAATACAAAATTAATAAAAAAATTAAAATATACAAATTGTTTACACTATGAAAGAGGTTGTGATATGAATAGTTTTAAAAGTAATAAAAAGGGATTTACTCTAGTTGAGTTATTAGCAATTATAGTTATATTAGGAATTATTTCTTTAATAACAGTTCCGGTAGTAACTAGCATTTTAAAACAATCTAGAAAAAAAGCATTTCAAAATAGTGTAGAAATTGCTACAGATGTTTTAAGAGAGTATCTAAATGAAAATGATTATTCTAAATTTGAATTAAATGGTGTAAAAGTAACTGAACTTAAATCTTATTCAGCAAATAAATTTATAAATGGTAAATTTGTTGATAAGGATGGTGTTATTGAAGCTGCTTTTATTACTGATGGTGAATTCTGTGCCAAAGGGCCTATTAGGGAATTAAAGATTGGTAATGATTGCAAAAGCTTAGATGATACTGAAGCAGAAGTAGACAATACTAAATATGCAATTACATCAACTACAAAAAGTATAAAGGTAATATTAGGAGATGGATTTGCAATAGATGAAGAATCTGGTATAAAAAATTATAAGGTTACAGTGGTTGGTGAAGGCTCAAAAACTTCAACAAAACCTGAAACATTTGATTTTACTGGATTAATACATGATCATGAATATACAGTAATAATTGAAATAACAAATGGTAATAATGTTGTTAAAACAATAGAAACAAAAGTAAGAACAAAAGCTATTGATGTACCTGAAATTGTTATTGCCAATGAAAATGAATGGAAACAAAGTAAAATTGTAACGTTTAATGCAGAAGTTCCATCTGGAGCTGAAATGCAATATAGAATTGTAAATGGTACAGATGAAAAAGTTGGATGGACTACAATATCAAATGGTGATACATATTTAATTGATTATACATCGAATGTAAGTACTCCAACATACATATATACAAGAATATCAGATGGAGTTAATACTGTAGATGCTATAACTAAAACACAAACAAAAGTAGATACTACAGCACCAACATGTGGAAGCTTTAGTGGTGGAAGTACAACATGGGCAACAAGCAGAAAAATTAGTGTAGCTTGTAATGAAGTATCAAATAGTGATAATAGTGGTTGTACAAAATCTTCATTTGATAAATCATATACAACTCAAACAACAACAGATACACCAACAATAACAATAAAAGACGTAGCGGGAAATAGTGTAAATTGTAAAGCAACTAGTGCACAAAATATATATGTAGACAAAACAGCTCCTAATACAAATGTACCTTCAGCAGAGGCAACTACAAAATCAATTACAGTAACAATGAAACAAACAGATGCTCATGTTGGAACATTAGGAACAAAATATTATGCATTAAAAACAGGAAATACGTGGGGTAGTTGGCAAACAAGTAATTCTAATACATATACATTTAATAATATTTCAAAAGGACAAACATATTATGTTAAAACTAAAGCATGTGATAGTTTGGGAAACTGCTCTGGTGAAACAGATGAAGTAAAAGTAGTAACTGAAACATTTACATATCCTGTAATAGCAATTTCAAATGAAAATGAATGGAAACAAAGTAAAACCGTTACAATTACAGGAACAACACCTACAGGAACAGAATTACAATATAGAATAAAAAATGGAAGTACTTGGAAAGTTGGAGGAGATTCAACTTGGGTTAAATATAATGGTGCATATACAATAAATTACACATCAAATGCAACAACTCCAACATATGTATATGCTAGAATATATGATGGAAATAGTAGTAATACATCAGAAGCTGCAACAAAAACACAAACAAAAGTAGATGTAACAGCACCATCATGTCCAACATCATATGGAGGAGCAAGTACAACATGGGCAACAAGTAGAAATATAACAGCAGCATGTAGTGAGGCA
>OMSK01000071.1 GCA_900313725.1 uncultured Bacillota bacterium
CTAGAACTTCATACTATTATTTTTCTTCAAATTCAGCATCTACTACATCATCTTTTTTGTCTTCTTTTGTTTCAGTTGATTCAGTATTTTGTGCTTCTTGTTGTGCTTTTGCTGCTTCTTCATATACTTTTGTAGCGAAAGCCATTGCTGTTTCTTGTAAAGCATCTTTCTTAGTTTTAATATCTTCGATATTATCTTTTTCTAGTGCTTCTTTTAATTCTTTGATTTGACTTTCAGCTTTTTCTTTATCTTTAGAATCTATTTTATCACCAAGATCTTTAATAGATTTTTCAGTTTGGAATACTAATTGTTCTGCTTCATTTTTAACCTCTGCTTCTTCTTTTTTCTTTTCATCAGCTTCTCTATTAGCCTCTGCTTCTTTTACCATTTTATCGATTTCTTCATCTGATAAGTTAGTTGAAGAAGTTATAGTTATTGATTGTTCTTTATTAGTTCCTAAATCTTTTGCTTTAACATTAACAATACCATTTGCATCTATATCAAATGTAACTTCAATTTGAGGTACACCTCTTGGTGCAGCTGGAATATTTGTTAATTGGAAACGACCTAATGTTTTGTTATCACTAGCCATTGGTCTTTCACCTTGTAATACATGAATATCAACAGCTGGTTGATTATCTGCAGCAGTTGAGAAAACTTGAGATTTTGAAGTTGGAATTGTTGTATTTCTTGGTATTAATACTGTACATACATTACCAAGAGTTTCAATACCTAATGATAAAGGTGTTACATCAAGTAATACTATATCATCTACTTCTCCTTGAAGTACTCCACCTTGAATAGCAGCACCCATAGCTACTACTTCATCTGGATTAACTCCTTTAGATGGTTCTTTTCCTAATTCATTTTTAATTAAATCTACAACTTTTGGAATACGAGTAGATCCACCTACTAATAATACTTTATCTATATCATTTTTAGTTAAATTAGCATCTTTTAATGCTTTTCTAACTGGTTCCATAGTTGAATCAAGTAAATCACCAATTAAATCTTCAAATTTAGCTCTTGTTAAATTAACAGATAAGTGAAGTGGCCCATTTTCTCCTTGAGTAATGAATGGAATTGAGATTTCAGTTGAACTCATACCACTTAAATCTTTTTTAGCTTTTTCTGAAGCATCTTTAATTCTTTGCATAGCCATTTTATCTTCAGATAAATCTACGCTGTTTTCTTTTTTGAATTCTTCTACTAAATAATCCATTATACGGTTATCAAAGTCATCTCCACCTAAATGGTTATTACCACTTGTAGATAATACTTCAAATACACCATCACCTAGTTCAAGGATTGAAACGTCAAATGTTCCTCCACCTAAATCATATACTAAGATTTTTTCATTTTTATCTTGTTTATCTAGTCCATAAGCTAATGCTGCAGCTGTTGGTTCATTGATAATTCTTTCTACTTCTAGCCCAGCTATTTTACCAGCATTTTTAGTTGCTTGTCTTTGAGAATCATTAAAATATGCTGGAACTGTAATAACAGCTTTTGTAACTTTTTCTCCTAAATATTCTTCAGCAGTTTTCTTTAAATCTCCAAGAATCATAGCTGAAATTTCTTCTGGAGTATATTTTTTTCCATTTACTTCTACTTTATCAGCAGTACCCATTTTTCTTTTAATAGAATATACTACATCTGGATTAGTAATCATTTGGTTTTTTGCTTTTTGACCAACGATTATATCTTCTCCTTTAAAAGCTACTACTGAAGGAGTAGTTCTATTTCCTTCTGGATTAGCAATTACTTTTGCTTCTCCTCCTTCATATACACATACACAACTATTAGTTGTACCTAAGTCAATACCTATTATTTTACTCATATTTATCACCTTTCCTTATTCACTAACTTTAACCATTGCTGGTCTTATAACTTTATCTTTAATCATATAACCTTTTCTTAACACATCAACAACCATTCCTGATTCTTTATCCTCTACTTTTTCAGTCATAACTGCTTGATGATATGTTGGATCAAATGGTTTATTTATACCATCAATTGGTTTAATATCATATTTTTCAAATACAGTAATTAAATTACCATAAATCATTTTGAATCCTTCTAAGAATTTTGATACTTCATCTTCTAAATTTGTATCATCCATCTTAATGGCACTTTCAAAATTATCAATAATTGGAAGCATATCAGTAACAAGTTCTTCATCTTTATATTTTAGCATTCTTGATACTTCTTCATCTTTTCTTTTACGATAATTAATAGCTTCTGCTTTTTCTCTTAATAATTTATCATTTAATTCATTGATAGTTTGAAGAGCAAGTGTTAATTTATCTTCTAAATCATTCTTTTTCTTTTTTTTCTTTTTTTTATCTTTTGCATCATCACAATTACATTCATCACATGTACATTCTTCTCCATTTTGGCAGTTACAATCTTCACATGTGCAATCTTTTCCTTCTTGGCATCCGCAATCACATTCTGGAGCACAATTACATTTCTTTTCTTTTTCCATATATTCACCTACATTTTTTCTATATTTTCTTTGATATATTCTAGAAGTGAAGTTGCTCTTTCATATTCCATTCTTTTTGGACCTACAATCGCAATTGTTCCTTCTTCACCATTTTTATCATATTTAGCTTTTATTATTGTAACATCATCATCAAATTCATTTTCACTACCTATATAAATATTTATTCCATTATCTTGTTCTTTAATATTTTTAATATAATCTTTATCTTCAAATTTAGAAATAATATTTTTTATTTTATCAGTATCACTAAATTCTGGTTGTTTTAATATATTTGCTCGACCTTTCATTGTAAAACTTGATTCAGTTGTAACATCATTTATAAAATTACAGAAAGCATCAAATAATTTCTTTTGATAATTAACATTATCATTAATGATTGGCTTTACTTCATATTCCAATTTAGATAATACTTCATTAAGTGGTGAACCAATAACATGTTTATTAATTAAATCTACTGTTTGTTTTATTTCTAATGGAGAAATTCCTTCTTCAATAGTAAAGTTTCTATTCTCAACATGTCCTTTATCAGTTACAATTATTGCGACTAAATTTTTATCAGTTACTGGTATAACTTCTACTTTACTTAAGCAGTTTTCTTTTGAGGAAGATCCTAAAGCTACAATTGTATAACTTGTAAGTTCTGATACAATCTCCAAGCTTTTTTCAATAGCATCACTAAGTACTAGTGATTTATTATTGAAGATAGTTGCCAGTTTCATCATATCATCTTTGCTCATTTCTTTATGTTTCATAATATGGTCAACATAATATCTATATCCAGCTTCACTTGGTACTCTACCAGATGAAGTATGAGTTTTTTCTAAGTATCCTAATTCTTCTAAATAACTCATTTCATTTCTAATAGTAGCACTTGAACAGTTAAGTGAATCTTGTAAAGATTTAGAACCTACTGGTTTTGCAGTTTTAATATATTCTTCTACAATTAATTTTAGTAACTCTGTTTGTCTATTATTCATGAGTCACCTCCTATTTAGCACTCTTTATCTCTAACTGCCATATTCATTATACTATTATATGTTAGCAATGTCAATATATGAGTGCTAATTTATAAAAATATTATTTATTCTATTATTTTATGGTCAAAATATTGACATTTATGCAATAAAAAAGAAGAATTATTTCTTCATTTTTATTTTTAATGTTTTTGTATTTCCAATATATATTGAATGAATTTCATCTTCTTCTTTATTAGCGTATTCTAATACAAAATCAATTTTGTTTCGATATTCTTTTAATTGTTCTAAAGATGATTTTTCTATTATTTCGTCTAAATTAACTATTTTATCTTTCTCAGATAAATAATCAGTATATACATAATCATGATTAAGTAATTTTGAATCTTTCTCTCTAATATTTTCTTTTGTTTCTTGTAGTTCTTTTTCATATTTTGGTTTTAATTTATTTAAAGTATTATTAATTCTAATATAATTATATTTTTGTAACATCAAACAATATGTATTTATAAAAATTGCTGTTAAGTTTACTATAGTAGAATATAATGTAGAATTATTTGTTATAACATCAATATATCCAGGAACACATATTATTAATCCTAGCATATGTATACTTGAATTAAGTAGTAACATTTTTTTAAAATTTTTTATTTTTTCATAATTAATTTTTCTTCCTATATTATAATTTGTTGGTGTTTCATTTACCATTCTTTTTATTTCTTTAATATTTTTATGAGTTATAATACCAAAAGGAAGCACTAAAAAAAATGAAAATGAATATACAAATTTTCTAAATCTTTTTACTCCTAATTTTTCATAAAATTTTAATTCTTTATTTTCCATATTTTTCTCCATATTTAATATTATATATAGATAAAATGTTAATTTGTAGTTCTTACTTTCTTTTTTTGATTTCCTTCTTCATTATATTTATTTGATAATTCTTCTATTTCTTTTTCACTATATGATTTATTTAAATCATCATATGTTTCAAAATCATATTGTTGATAAAAATTTATACTATCAATTAATTTTTGTAATTCTTCTATTTTCATTTTTCTAACCTGACTCATATCTAAATTTTTATCAAGTTCTTTATTATTAACATTTTCTAATACATCTTCATTAACATTTCCTTTTATTAATTCTTCATTATCAAAATATAATTTCATTTTTTTAATATTTTTTATTTTAGATTTATTTATAGAAATTTTTACAATATCTTTAATAATATTATATGTAGCATAACACATATATGGAATAGATGTTACTTTAAAACATAATGAATAAAATCCATGTCCACCATTTATAATGAATGATAATACTAATTCTCCTATTCCTAATACTAATCTAATAACATTAGCAGATATATCATCTTTATTTTTCAATATATTTATTTCTTCTTTTCGTATTATTTCATTATAATACTCTTTTTGAAAATTATTCATTTCTTCATTTATTTTATTTTCATTTTCTTTTGTATTTATTATTGAATATTGTTCACCATTAGCTAAATATACTATTATTTTGTCTTTTTTTATTTTATATTTTTTTATTGATTTTTCATCAAAAGTATCTAAATCTACATATCTAGTGTTTACTTTTACAAGTGATGGTACTTCTTTTTGATTAGGCATCATATATATTCCTGCTTTCTGATTGTATATTTTACAATAGATAATAATAGTTAGTCAATAAAAAAAATAAATATTATTATTTATTTTTTCTATTAAAAATACTTATTTTTTTAACTTTTTGTTTATTATGTTTTTTCTCTGCTTTTTCTATTTTTTTTGACATTTTATTTAAATCAATTTTTATATCTCCGCCAACACCAATTCCTGCTCCCATATTGTTTCTCCTTTCAATCATATAAATAAATTATACAATAATTATATTATTAATTCAATATTTAATGATTAATTTCCTACTACATTTTTTAATCTTTTTATAACTTTCTTTTCTATTCTTGATATATATGATTGTGATATTCCTAACATAGTTGCGACATCTTTTTGTGTCATTTCTTCATGGCCAAATAATCCATATCTAAGTATCATTATTTCTTTATCCCTTTTATTTAGCTTATTTATTTCTTGTTCCAATAACTCTTTTTCTGTCTCATGATCTAATCCTTTAGTAACTATATCTGAATCAGTACCTAATATATCTTCTAAATGTAATTCATTTCCTTCAGCATCATAACTTAAACTATCTTCAAATGATACTTCTTTTCTTCTATTTTTATTTTTTCTTAAATACATTAGTATTTCATTATCAATACATCTTGATGCATATGTAGCAAGTTTTATATTTTTATCTAATTTATATGTATTAACACCTTTAATAAGTCCAATTGTTCCAATAGATACTAAATCTTCTAAATCTACTTTTGTATTTTCATATTTTTTAGCTAGAAATACCACTAATCTTAAATTATGTTCTATTAATTTTTCTCTCGCATATTCATCTCCATTTTGAGATAATTCAACATATTTAATTTCTTCTTCTTTTGAAAGTGGCTCTGGTAATTTATCCGCACTTCCTACAAAATATAAATTATTTTTAAATAATTTTTTTATTAATCTTTTTATTCTTTTTAACATATTATTTCCTCCATTAAATTTAAACCTATAATACTATCAATACCTTCCATTTGTATTTTTTTATTAGTAATACCTAACAAAACTTTTTTTGATAATTCTTTATTATCTATTAATACTTTATCTACTTTTATACATTTAATTAAAGAATGATTATCTATTGTATCTATAGGAACTAATATAAAATCATCTATATTTTTTAAAATATTATTTATAACAATAATATCTCGATTAAAGTATGGATCTTTAAGCATATTTCCTGTATCTAAATATGCATTAAGTTTAAATATTTTATTTTTATAGTGTATATCAAGTTTATGATAATATGAATAATTATTTTTTAATTCTTTAGTTTGTTTATAGTATAAATACATAATAATTGGTGATATAAATAATAAAATAAATAGGTATAAATTTTTAAATTCAGCCTTTGCAATTTCTAAAAATCCTCCTAAGATAATACTTACTATATAAAGATATTCTAAATTTTTAATAGTATATTTAATATTTTTATATGAGAATGTTGTTAAAGTCATAATAATACTTATAAAAACTTTAAATATAAATAGTTGTATACTATTATTCATAAATAATAAAAAAGTAGATAAACATCCAATAATAGATCCATATATTATTTTTCTTAATTTAATATTTCTATTTAATATATATGAAACTGATAAAAGTAATGTAAAATCAAGTAAAAAATTAAGAAATAATAATAAATCCAAATATATCATTTAAATCACCAATAAAAGTATAAAAAAAAACAACAGATTATTCTGTCGTTTTATAGATTATTTAATTTATTTTTAATAATTGAACTAACATAAGACATATCTGCTCTACCTTTTAGTTTAGCATTAGCTTGTCCCATTATTTTACCCATATCTCTCATACTTTCAGGTTTTACATCAGCAAATATTTCATCAATTATTTTATTTACTTCTTCTTCACTTAATTGTTCAGGCATATACTTATTTAAAATTTCTATTTCAGTATTAGTTGCATCTATTAAATCTTGTCTATTACCCTTTTCAAATTCAACAATTGATTCTTTTCTTGTTTTAATTTGTTTAGCAATTAATGCGATTACTTCATCATCATCTAATTCTTTTTTCTTATTTAATTCTTCCATTTGCATAGCACCTTTAACCATACGAATTACAGCTAAAGTAGTTTTATCTTGTGCTTTCATAGCTTCTTTTAAATCATTTAATATTCTATCTCTCATAACCCTTTTCCTTTCAAAAAAAGATATTATTAATATCTTTCTCTATTACGTCTACGACTATTCTTAATGTTTTCTTTTTTTTCGATTCTTCTTTTAACTCCAGGTTTTAAATATCCTTCTTGTCTTTCACGTACTTGTTTAGAAAAACCGTCTTTAGCATTCTTTTGCTTTAAAGTTCTAAGGGCACTATCAACATTACCGTTTCTAACGATTACCTTTGTCATTATATATCCCTCCCTTCATAAGCACTACGCTAATTATAACACTGTTTTTTACAATATTCAACATTTTTTTATGTTTTATATAGAAAAAAAGCCATAAAATTGGCTTTTTTCCTACAATGAACATGTTTTTTTTGATGTTATTCTCCTAATTGCTGTTCCTAAACTTCTTCCTAGATCTAATATTAAACTAGCTCCTCTAAGTAGTGAATTAATAAGCGCTGCTGAAATTTTTCCTCCTTCTATTAATAATAATTCACGGTCATCTAGCTTTTTCATTTACAAGGAAGTGGCCTTATGAAACCATCTATTACTCCTATTATAAATGATATTCCAGCAGCTAAAGCCATTCCTATTTTCCATTTAAAACCACCATTTATTTTTAATAATTCACTATTTGATAATTCTATCATATATTCTCCTTTCTTTTATTTCAAAAATAGAACAATTAAATTATAATGAAATAAATCTAATTATTTTAAAAACTATTTTAAAAATTCTTCTGAACATAGTATCATTCCTTTCTATTATTTGAGATGTTTTTGTATATCATTTATTATTTTTCCATTTTCAAATTCAATAATACGACTAAATAAATCAAGGTTATCTTTTCTATGGGATACTACAATAATAATCTTATCGTGATATTTTTTAAAAATACTTTTTAAAATTTTTCTTTCTAAATCAATATCCATTTCACTAAATACTTCATCTAAAAGAAGTATTCTAAAATTACTAAGTAAAGATCTTGCTAGTACAATTCTTTTTCTTTGACCTCCACTTAAATTAAAACCATTTTCTTCTAAAACCATGTTTAGTTTTAAATTTTTATCTATAAAATCAATATTTGTATCTTTAATAATTTTAAATATTTTTTTATCTTGAATATTTCTATATAGAGTCAAATTATTATATAGTGTATCTGTAAATAAAAATTCATTTTGTGAAATATAAATAATATTTTTATCTACTTCTTCTTTACTTAATTTATTAATGTCAAAATTATCAATTATAATTTGATTATTATCTATTGGATAATATTTTTTTAGTAGTTTAAGTATAGTACTTTTACCACTACCACTTTTACCAACTATCATTATTTTTTCATTACTATTAATATTTAGATTTATATTTTTTAAATTATTATTAACATTATCATAGCTAAAATTTAAATTATTAATTTTAATATTTTTAAATGGTAAATTATAATATTTATTACTATTAATATCTTTAAATAATAATTCTTTTATTCTTTCATAAGAAATCTTTGAGTCTTTAATTTCTTTATTAAGTTCAAGAATATTTTTTATTGGAAATATAAATAAGGTAAACAAAGATGAACATGTTATTATATTACCAACTACTAGTTCTTTTTTTAATACAAGTAAATACCCTATAAATACCAATAAACAAATTCCTATTTCGCTAATTACATTATTAAATAAGATTTCTAAATTATATAATTTCTCAAATTTATATTTATTATCTATAAAAGTATTGTTTTTTATTTTATATTCATTAATAATACTTTTTTCAATTCCTAATCCTTTAATTGTTTCAAAACTATTAATACTTTCTAAAATAAATGAATTATTTTCTTCTTGTTTTTCTTTTAATTTATATAATTTTTTATTTAATTTATTATTAAATATTTTTAGTATTACAACATATAATACTAATGTACTTAATGATAATATAAATATTTTATAGTTAATTAATAATAGTAATATTCCTGAAAATATCATTAAGGATAAATCTAATACAACAGTAATAATTATTTTAATAATTGTTTCATTAATGATATGTATATCATTAAATCTAGTTAATACTTCACATGATGTTCTATTTTTGAAATACCTATAGGGAAGTAAAATTATTGAATTAAATATTTCATTTGTTAATGCTTTATTAATATTCATATGAGTTTTAATTAGTATCCTATTTTTAATAAAATCTAATATGTTTTTAAATATGAATATAAATAGAAAGATGTAAAATGTTGTGAAAAGAAGACTATTATTAGTATTATTTATCATTCTTTCAGTATAAAATGACACTATTGATGATAACAAAGTTATGATTAAAGACATTATTACAATCTTAATAAATGAAGTTCTATATTGTTTAAATGTTCTAAGAAAAAAATCTTTTAGCTTATATTGATTATATAAGGGTAATTTTTTATACTTGTTAAAGGTTATAATAATATTATTGAAGATCTTTTTAAACTCTACAAAACTTATTTTTTTTATCCTATCTGCTGGATCCGCAATTAATAAATACTCTTTTTCATAATTTATTTCATATATTACAATATAGTGATAATATGATTTATTAATGATTACGTGAGCAATACATGGTAATTTAATATTAGAAAGATTATCTACTTTATATCCAATCGCATCTAATCCTATTTTTTTTGATGCTTCAATTAAATGATAAGCACTTACTCCATTTTTGGTTGTATGAGTTAAATCACGAATTTTTTCTATAGGAATAAAACCATCATAATATTGAATAATCATTGATAAAGATGCCGCTCCACAATCATATAAATCAAGTTGCTTAACAAATGGAATTTTTTTCATAATTTCACCTCCCTACTTATATCTTTCCACACTCATATGGCAAATTCCTGCAAGATTTTTAAAAAAAATACATTTTTTTAAAAGTTTTTTGAGAAACCCTTATTTCCCATAGGTTAAAATGATTAACAAAATTTTGGGAAATATTTTGGGAAATAAAAAAACTAGATTTTCCATCTAGTTTTGATATATTCTTATG
The DNA here is from genome assembly GCA_900313725.1 of uncultured Bacillota bacterium. Classification (GTDB taxonomy): domain Bacteria; phylum Bacillota_I; class Bacilli_A; order RF39; family UBA660; genus OMSK01. The sequence continues at coordinate 10,323 of OMSK01000071.1, forward strand.
TTTTTAGAACCATATTTTTTTTCTTTAATTATTTCTAAATCACAATATATTTCTTCTTCTTCATATTCACAAACTATGATTCCATTTTCGCTTAATAAATCATATTCTATTATTTTTTCAATAGCTGGATTTATTAAACCATATTTATATGGTGGATCTAAAAATATAATATCAAATTTAATATTTTTTTCTTTAAACATGAATAATGCTTTACTATAATCACTATTTATTATAGTAGCATTTTCTACTTCATTTAAATTTTTATTTAAAACGTCTATTACTATTTTATTATTATCTACGAAATAACAAGTACTTGCTCCATTACTAATAGCTTCAAGTCCTAGTGATCCAGAACCTGCGAATAAATCTAAACATGTACTATTTTTTATTTTATTTTGAATCATACCAAACAATGATTCTTTTATTCTATCCATTGTAGGTCTTGTTCCTTTAATATTATCTCCTAATAATTTTTTACCTTTATATTTTCCACTTATAATTCTCATATTAAACTCCTATGTATATTATATTTTTTATTGGTTAATATAATAATGTGATTATTCACAACATATATTAACTCCCCTTCTTAAAATCCTTTAATAGGATTTTTTTCTATTTTACCATTATTTTAAGTTTGATACAACACTAGTTAACATTTCTAATGTTGAAAGTGCTTTTGATATTTTATCACTTGTTCTTAAATGATATTCTTTATTTACTTCTTCGACAAATTTATTAAACATTAAAGGGTTTCTATTTAATATTTTATACCAATAGGAGTTTTCTCTTAAATATCTTATATAATTCGGATTATTTTTTATTTTAAATTGTAATTCTAAAGTCAATCTTCAAAATGCTTATATAAAGGTCTAGGTTTATATTCTGGTTTAACATTATTATTTCCTAAGTCTTCTAAGACTCCAAGAACTCTTTGAACACTACTTATAGATTCTTGCATTTTATCAACATCAACATTTTTTATCCAATTAATAATATCAGAAACTCCTAAAGCATTTACAGTATTTACTGATGTTTCTTCTAAATAATCTTTCCATGCATCTTTAGATTCTCCATACATATCATATATTTCATAAAACTGTTGCCAGGTCTTTTCTTTATTTTTTACATATTTTAAAAGTGATGGATTGTTTTTTACAAATTGTTTAAAATCTTCTATTTTACTCATATAATCACCTAGTAAATTATATGTTTGTTTTTTCTTTTAATAACTCATTTAGCCAAAAATATTTCTTTTCTTTATAGTTTATAACAAATATTTTTTTATTATATATATTAAATATTTGAAATATATTTGGATATTTAACATTTGTTATAATAATAATTCTAGAAAAACCTATTTTAAGTTTTGTTATTTCTTTATTATTCTTGAGAATAATATAATCTTTATTTTTATCTATATAATATTTATCTTTTAAATAATTATTTAGTAATTTAACACTAAATATATCACAAATGCTTTTATATAGATTTATTCCATATGTTAAATCTCTTTCTTTTAACTTATATAATGTATTTAATATTTCATATAAATAGCTAGAATTATCTTTATATATTTTATATGCATTATTATTTATAATAAATAAATGATATTTATACATATTATCACCTATTATTATAATGGTTATTATTTATTAAAATAATAAAAAAATAAGAACTATTTAGTTCTTACTTTTTCTTTTGTATCTTGTTGAATCATTTGACCATTTATATAGTCTCTTATTATACGTAGTTCTTCAATTGTGTATTCTTTTTCTTTAAAATTGTTTATAACTTTTTCCTTTTTCTTTTCTTCACCATCATTTATTTTTACAGTATTTACATAATGTAATATATTTTCTTTTGTTTCTTTAAATTTAATTATATTTTTTTCTTCTAATTTAGATAAAACTTCCTCATTTAAGCAATTATCGATTCCACAATTATAATAATCTTGTAAAAAATCATCTGATTTAATATTATTAACAAAAGTAGCAATATTTAAAATTGGGAAAAAAGATAAAGCAAAATGTCCAAGTGCGATATCATCACGATAGTTTTTATCATATGATTCAACTACATCATGACATATTTTTTTAGTTTCTTTATCATCTAAATCATATCCTAAATCTTCTAATTTATAAACAATTTTTTTGTTTGCTTTCTTTAATTTTTTTTGATTCATTCTTACGTTATATGCTGATATACCAGCATATGTCATTAATGCTATTAACATATTATTCCTCCAAAACTTCGAGTATTATAGCACTTATATTAAAAAAAAGCAAATTTATAAATTTACTTTATTATTTCTTTACTAATTATACCTATAATTGTTCCCGTAATACAAGAAAATATTAATAAATATGGTAAATAATATACTAAATTTGGTATATTTAATATAATTATTGCAATTAATATTTGTCCTAGTACATGAGAAATAGATCCTATAATACTTACTCCTATTATAGATAATTTTGTTAATTTAAATAATGACATCATAATTATTGATAAAATAGCTCCTGATATACTAAAGATAAATGTTATAGAAAATAATCCCGTTCTAAGTAATCCTACTAATATAACTCTAAGTAAAGTTACATATAATGCATCTTTAAAACCATATTTATATAATGCATATATTATTACTATATTTGCTAGTCCTAATTTAACACCTACAATTATTCCACTAAATATAGGAATGAAGCTTTCTATTATACTAAGCACTACCGAAATAGCTAGTAGCATAGATATATTAATTATTTTTTTTGTATCCATTATTTTACCACCGTATCTATATCTTTTTTAGAATCTATTTCAATAACAATCTTATTTGGTAAACATACTATTGTTTCATATGATTTTGATATATATCCTTGTTTACTACATAAATGATGTGGACTATTTTCTTTATCTACTTTGATCTTATTATCTTTAACTATAATTTTAACATTACCATTATACCCTTTTACATTGTAAATTTTATCTACTGATAAATCTATTGTTTTAATTAGTTTATTATCATAATAAACTAAAGCATTAGTACCTTGTTTACTATTAATTTTATTGATTATAATAAATATACTAGATATACAAATAATACTTATTATTAAAATAATATCAAATTTATTTATTTTTGTAGACATATTTTTTAGCACCTTTTGAGTATATTATCTTATTATCATTTGTATACCATATTGCTTCAGTATTATCTAATTTATCAATATATGTTTTTCCATCTTCTATATTCATTAGAAATAGTTTTGTTGATAGTAAATCAGCAAGCGCACTATCTTTTGAAATAATTGTTACACTTTTCATATAATCAGCAGGATATAACGTATTTGGATTAATTATATGACTATATGTTTTTCCTTCATAAATATAGAATCTTTCATATCCACCACTAGTTACTACAGATATATTTTTACCTTTTAATATAGTAAATATATCATCTTTTTGATTAGGATTTTCTATTCCTATTGTATAATCTGTATTATTTATATTTTCTCCAACTAATACATTTCCACCAGCATTTATTAAATATTTATTAACACCTTTTTTATTTAAATATTCTCCTACTATTTTAGTAGTATATCCTTTGGCGATACACCCTAAATCTATATTAGGATGATTATTTAATATTTTACCATCTTTTAATACAATATCTTTTTGATTTAGTTTAGCAATTTTTAATTCTTCTTTTGTTGGTATACCTGATCCATTATCACGATAATTTTTCCAAATATCTATTACATTACCCATACCTATGTCAATTAAATCATTTTCTTTTAATCCATATTTTATTAAATCATATAGTTTTTTATCTATTTGTATATATTTAGATTTTTCTTTATTATTTTTAATATAGTAAATATTTTTTACATTATCATAACTATTATATCTATCTGATAATTCATGATATTCTTTATAAATATTTTCTACATCATTTAATATCTTATTGCCATCTTTATTTGTGTATATTTTGACGTATATATATGTATCCATATAGAAAAACTTTTTAGTATATTCTTTTTCTTTTTTATTAAAAATCATAAATAATATAAATACTATCATTAAAATAAATGCGAATATCCATATTATTTTATTAATTATTTTTTGCATATAACCACCTCTTTAATTATATAATAAAAAAAATAACTAATCAATCTGATTAATTATTTCATCACATTTTATATACTTTTATTAATTCTTTACCAACTTTTTTAACATCTCTAGACATAGCAACTTTATATTCTTCTTCTGCTAAATCTGGTAATTCATTATAATATATAACTTATATTTTACAAGTTATAATAATATTCTTTGTTTGTTTCTTTCTTCTATTTCATCAAACATTTTGTTTAGATTTCTTGTATTTTTTTTAAATTTATTCATATGTATATTTTTTTGTTTTTCTGTTAGTGATATAAATTCACTACTACTATTATCTATAATACTATTTACTTGAAGTTCTGGACTAGGATAATAATCTGCTTCATTTAATCCACTTCTATAAATAGAATCTAGATTTAATTTATTATTTAAATATGTTTCTAGTTGATTTGATTCTTGTGTTTTTTTTAACAATTCAGATAAACAATATAATATAGGACATATTAATCTTGATGCATCACTTTTAAGTATTAAACCTTGATTATTTATTTTAATATCATAATTATTTAATACATCTAGTTCTTTAACACTAATATTTGGAGAAATGCTATCTACTATATCTAAAAATTTATTTAATTTTTTCTTTAATAAATCTATATAAGTTTTATAATAGTACAATGTATATGGTTCAAATTTATATTTTGCTTTTTCTATATCTTCAATACATATGTTAATTGAATTAATATTCTTTTTAGCTTTAGGATGAATTTTTTTATATTCTTTATCTAAATAGTTTATTATTTCTTCTTTAGTTAATAAAACATTTTTATCATTTATAAATTTTCTAACTTCATTATAACTATTTAGTTTTAGTATACCGTAAATAATTTTTTTTAATTCATCTATGTTAATATATTTTGTACTAATATTTTCAAACATATTACTTCTCCATTACTTTCTCATATACTTTAATTAATTCTTTACCAACTTTTTTAACATCTCTAGACATAGCAACTTTATATCCTTCTTCTGTTAAATCAGGTAATTCATTATTTAGTATTTTCTTTATTTTTACTTCAAATTCATCTATATCTTTAGCTTTATATACATTTTTACCATCTTCTAGCCATTCTTCAAATACTCCAATATCTCTAATTATAGCCTTGCATTTACAAGCACATGCTTCCATAATAGGTATTCCTTCTGTTTCTTCTAATGTTGGGAATAAATATAAATCAGCACCTGATAATGCACTTTTTATCATAATTGGTTCTACATAACCAGCAAATGTAAGATTAGGTAACTTAGTTGTTACTGCTTGTTTTATTTTTTTAGGAACTAATTTTAAATCTGTATATCCAAACCATATAAATTTATAATCAGGCATACGTTTTGCAAGTTCAACAAAATCTAATATTCCTTTTCTTTCTAAATATAATCCAATAGCCATAACAACTTTATCATCTTTTTTATATCCATATTTTTTTCTAAATTCTTGCCCAAGTTTTTCATTTCTTTCAAAAAATTTAGTATCTATTCCGTTTGAAATAGCTGTTATATTTTTTAGTCCATATCCTTCAAGTAATCTTTTTGAATAAGGTGTTGGAGTTATTATATGATCTCCTAATCTATAACATTTACATATCCACCATTTAAATAATGGTGCGATTGTATTTGAAAATTTAAATGAATTTCTAAAATCTTCTTCTGTAGAATGAGCATGATAAATAACTTTTTTACCTATTTTTCTTGCTTTTTTAGCCATTCTATATGATTTAAGACCATAAAAATTTATATGAACTATATCATAATCATCTTTAGGATTTTTAGTATAAGGAACATTATTATCTTCCAAAGCTCTCATTTGATGTTTAATTGCTTTACCTAAACCAGATTTTCCAATTTTCTTTTCCATTTCTGTATATAATAGTACTTTCATTTTACCACCTAAGTAAATTATAACAAAATAATTAGTTTGTATCAACTAAAATAACATCTTCACCTATCTTTTTAATTTGATTCCATTTTATTTCTTCATCATTATTACCTCTAAATAAACTAAATTTTACTTTTTGAATAATTAATCCATTAATATATCCATCATTATTAATTGATATATCTACTATATTACCTATTTTTTTACCATCTTTAATACTTACAATATCTTTATTTTGTAATTCTGATAAATACATAATACCACCACTATATTTTATGAAATCATTTTTTTTATATTCTCTAAACCACTTTTTTCTAGTCTAGATATTTGTGCTTGAGATATACCTAAATCTTCAGCTAGTTCTAATTGTGTTTTACCTACAAGGTATCTTTCTGTTAATATATATCGTTCTTTTTCTTTTAGTTTGTGTAATGCATCACGTAAAGCAATTTTCATATCAAGTGAATATGTACTACTATTATCACTTAATTGATCTTCTAAATAAATAGTATCTCCTCCATCATTATAGATGGGTTCAAACATACTTATTGGACTACTCATTGCATCCATCGCATTTGATACTTCAAATTCTGTTATACCTAATTTACTGGCAATTAAAGATATTGGAGGTTCTTTACCTAATGATGAAGTTAATTCTTCCTTTAATTTCATTATTTTATATGCAGTATCTTTAATAGAACGAGCTACTCTTATACTACCTGAATCTCTTAGATATCTTCTTACTTCACCTAATATCATTGGAACTGCATATGTAGAAAATTTAACATCATATTTTAAATCAAAATTATCTATTGCTTTAATTAATCCAATACATCCTACTTGAAATAAATCATCCATATTATCTACTCTCGTTTTATATTTTTTTAAAATAGATAATACTAATTTTAAATTACCATTTATTAATTCTTCTTTTGCTGATTCATCTCCTTCTTTATATTTTTTAAATAAGTTAATCATTTCTTCATTACTTAAAACTTTAATATTCGCAGTATTCACGTTACAAATTTCTACTTTGAAACGTGCCATATTATCTCCTTTCATACTTTTTATGGTATAAAAGGATTTTTTTATACAAAAAAATGTAGATTACTCTACATTTTATATTTTATAGAAAGGTTTCCTTCCTTTTACTTTTGCCTTATTATATGTTCTAACCATCGCAGGAATATAATTAAATAAATAAAATATTTGATCATCTTCGTCTTTACTACGTATATTCCATTCACTATCAAAATTGCATATATCCTTCATACCTTTAATTCTATTTTTTATAAAATAAATTTTTGATAGTCTTATTGATTCAAATGCATTACTTTTATGAATTACTGTCCATTCTTCATCTGCTTTTGTCCAAGAATTACAATAATCCTTAAATACATCATATAATTCTTGTTCATCTATTTCAAAATAATTAGCAATTCTATCTAATAAGTAATATCCATCTTCATCTTTCATACTTTCTATTAATTCATTACGCTTCTTGATTCGATCCTTAATAGCAACTTTTTTCATTATTTTTTCTGCTTCAAATAGCATTGAAATACCATCACTTACACTTACTCCTAATTCTTTTGCTAGTTCATTTTTTTCTTCTTCAAGTATTTCTTCTTTTGATTTAGACAATTCACTTTCATTAATTCTTTTATAAATTTGTTTTTCCATTAATAAATATGCACCTTTTAAATTATCATCTTCAACAACATCTAAATAAGGTATTAAATCAATGGGTAAAAAACAATCCAATACATCAATATAAGGTCTATACTCATGCATTTCCCATCCTCTAGCTTTATATGTTTCATATATTAATATAATTAATTCTTCTTTTAATTGTTCTATTTTTTCTTTTGTCATATTATTTCCCTTTCATTACGGAAAAATATTATATTAATTTTTTTGTCTATTGTCAATATTCAATATCAATAATATCATTTATAGATATTTTTTTATTATCTATAAATATTAATTCTTTTTTTATATTGTCTATTCTTCTGATATTACCACTAAATTCATGATAACTTCCACCATTTTTTTTACTATCTTTTATAAAATAAGTTATAGTTATTAAGGGTTTTTCTTTTATAATACTTTCTATATATTGTAATTTTATATCTAGGATATTTTTTAATTCTTCATCAACTATTATTTTATTATCGGTTAATCTAGCAGTTTCTTTTACTTCATCATCATAACCTGTTAAGGCAGCAAATGGAGAAAATTGAGCAGCTCTAGAATACATACTCATTCTTGGATGTTTTAACTCAGGATGTGGTAAATTAATTATATCATCATAATTTTTCATCCTCTATGACCTCCTACTTGTTTATTTCTTTCTATTGTTGTTCCGCCTTCTTCTAAATTCATAGCTTTTAAAATAGAATTTTTTCCATATTTGTTTTTAATATCTAGAATTGCTCTTTGAATATTTCTTTCTTTCTTTTCATTTTCTAATTCTTTTTTTTCCAATTCATCTTCTTCTTTAATATCAGAAAATAAATCATATTGTTTATATATTTGTTTTTTAGAATTGTTTTCATTTTCTAGATTACATACTGCTATATTAATTCTTCTAATAGTTAAATTAGGATTAATAATACTATCATATAATTTAATTAATTCTCTTGTTATTATAGTAGTTGATGAAGTTTTATGATCTATTCTTACTGTTCCATGTGCTGATTTAGGAACGTTTCTTCCATAAAAATCTTTTTTTATTTCTTCTACATATTCTATTTTATTTCCTTTTAGATTTTCTACATCGTATCCTACTGTTAATACAATTTGATCAGTTACAAAATGTTTTTCAACCATATCAAGTGTTAGTAACTCTATCATTTCTTTTACTATTAATCTGGCTTTTTTATAATTATATGGTTCTGATAATACTTGTCCTTTAGATAAACTAGATGTTGTTGGTTTATAACTTTTAATATCTTTCATTGTACATGGTTCATATCCCCAAGCATGATCAATTAATAACTCTGCATTTATACCAAATAATTTATATAATAAATTTTCATTTTCTATAGAACATCTAGCAACATCTCCCATAGTATACATATTATTTTCTTCTAATTTACTAGCAATCCCTTTACCTACTCTCCAAAAATCTGTTAATGGTTTATGATTCCATAATTTATGTCTATAACTCATTTCATCTAGTTCAGCTATTCTTACTCCATACTCATTAGCTTCTGTATGTTTTGCGACTATATCCATGGCGATTTTAGCTAAATACATATTAGTACCTATTCCTGCTGTTGCAGTAATACCTGTTGTATCATAAACATCTTTAATTATCTTAGTTACTAGTTCTTTTGGTGTCATTTTATATGTTTTTAAATATGAAGTAATATCACAAAATACCTCATCTACTGAATATACACATATATCTTCTGGAGCTAAATATTTTAAATAAATATTATATATATCTGTACTATATTTCATATAATATTTCATTCTAGGAATTGCCACTATATAATCTAATTCTAATCTATTATTTTTTTTAAGTTCAACATCATTATAAGATTTACCAATTGGTTTACCATATTTTTGTCTTTCTCTATTTATTTCATTTACCTTAGTGACAACTTCATATAATCTAGATCTACCAGATAATCCATATTGTTTCAATGATGGAGTAACCGCCAAACAAACAGTTTTTTCTGTTCTTGATGAATCCGCAACTACTAAATTTGTTGTTAATGGATCCAATCCTCTTTCTACGCATTCAACTGATGCATAAAAACTTTTTAAATCTATACACATATATATTTTATCCATTTTATGCACCATCTTTCTATAAATATTATATCATATTTTATATAAAAACGAACATATTTATGTAAATTTTAATAGAGTTTTTTTTTAAACTTATGATATAATAATATTGTGAGGTAAAATATGAAGAAGTTAATTGTTATAGGATTAGTATTATTTTGTGGTTGTAATAAAAAATATGATGTTTATGAAATGCCTAAAGATGCATATATTAATTTAAATGAAAATAATTTTATTGTTTTTGAAGAACATAATTCAAATGAATTAATAAAAGATTCTAATGTAGAAATATTATCTAATAAAAAATTAGATACAAATACTATTGGTAAACATAAATATACAATTGATTATAAGTATAAAAAAAGAAGTTATAAATATGACATTGAATATGAAGTTAAAGATACTACTAAACCCGTATTTATTAGTAGTTTAAGTCGTGTTAATGTAGAAATAAATAAAGATGAAAACTTTTGTGATAGAATATCATATGGTGATAATTATGATCCTAAAGTTACTTGTAATGTAGAAGGATTTATTGATTATACAAAATTAGGTACATATAATTTAGAATTCGTATTAAAAGATTCATCTAACAATGAAAACAGAAAAAAATTCATTGTAAATGTTGTAGAAAAAATAGATAAAAAAAATACCACTTCTACTCCACAATATTTATATATTAATGATATTATGAAATATAAAAATGATAATACTAGTATTGGTATAGATGTTTCTAGATGGCAAGGAAATATTGATTTTCAAAAAGTTAAAGATGCTGGAATAGAATTTGTAATAATTAGAATGGGATATCAAAAAAATCCTAATGATAAGTATGAATTAGATCCTAAATTCAATGAATATTATAAAGCAGCTAAAGAAGTTGGTTTAAAAGTATCCGTTTATGTTTATACAGTTGCGTTAAATGAAAAAGATGGTATTAAATGTGCTGATTGGGTATTAAAAAATTTAAATAGTGATAAATTAGATTTACCTATTGCATTTGACTGGGAAAATTGGAAAGAATTTAAAAAATATAATACTTCTATTCATAATTTAAGTCATAGTTATTTAGCATTTGAAAAGGAATTAAAAAAACATGGGTATGATTCTATGTTATATTCTTCAAAATATTATTTAGAAAATGTATGGTTAGATTATGATAAATCTAATATTTGGTTGGCTAATTATACATCTAAAACAGATTATCAAGGTGCATATATGTTATGGCAAATGACTAATATGGCAAAAATAAATGGTATAACTGATAATACAGTTGATATTGATATATTATATAAAAAGAACTAATTAATTAGTTCTTTATTTTTTCTTTTAATCTTTCTATTTCCCTTTCATATGTAAATACACCACAATCATAATCAGAATCATATTTATCTGATTTATCAAGTATCACTGTAGATGCTACAAATGTTCCTAGAAATAGTAAGAAATCAAATATAATTATTATTGAATTTTGTGCCGATAATTCATCATCAGATTTTTTTCCAACATATTCCTTATCTGATTTTGTGTAAATAGTAGCAACTACTTTTTTATGTTGATCTTCTTCAGTTATTTCTTTTTTCTCTACTATACCACCTGTTATATAATCCCCAAGTAAATATGAAACACAATAGTCATCAATATCTGATACTTTTTTTATTTTTTCAATTGATAAATCACTCGCATCATATACTCTAAAATGACTAGTATAAGTATCATCTGTTTTAACATATTCATCATATATAGTTATAGTATTATCTTTTAATTCTCCGTGTTCTTCTAATAATTTTGTATCAAAATCATCTTCACTATCATAATTTGTTTCAATAGTATAATTATATTGTTTTTCTGTTTTTATTAATGAATATTCTGCGAATAATAATCCTCCATACAAAATATATGGTGATATTGATAATAATTTATACAATTTTTTCTTATTTCTTAAAGAGTCACGTTCTTTTTTAGCTTCTAATAATCTTTTTTCATATAAATATAATTGTTCTTTTAATTCATTATATTTCATAAAAACACCCTCTTTCAAATTTAGAAAATATAATACTAAAAAAGATAAAAAAAGTCAATAATATTATTGACTTCATTAATTATACAATTTAACTTTATTTATATTTTTTATGTTATATTCTATATTATACCTTCTTAAACCTATAATATTTAATTATCAAATAATCTACTAATAATAATAAAACCAAATCTATTATTGTTCCAATATATACAATAACACTTTGTTTTGATGTAAATATATATAAAGACCAACATATTAAAGCTATTAATTGTAATGAAATCATTCCTAAACTATAATCATTACTTGATTTAGTTTTTATTAATTTAATTATTTGAGGAACTGTTTGTATATAACTACATATATAATATATTGTACAAAATATTGTCATATTTCACTCCTTTATTTTATAGTCATCTTTGCATGATAAGCTAACTATGTTAATTATACTATTATCATTTTTAAATTGTATTAATTCAAATGTATCACATTTCATTATAATACCTCATATTCTTCTAATACTGATTTTAAATCTTCTATATCAGCTGGTTTAACTTTTCTACCTTTAATACCTAATTTATTAGCAGTTTCTATATTTTTTTCTGTATCATCTATAAATAATGATTCTTCTGGTTTTAAATTATATTTATTAATTATATATTCATATATTCCATTATAAGGCTTTATCATATGAATTTCATATGAAACAACTATTCCATCTAATAAATGTTCTAATTCATTTTTAAATTCTTTAAATACATATTCACTTATATTTGAAAGTAAATAAACTTTGTAACCATTATTTTTTAATTTTTTTATAATATATAATATATCACCATTCCATGTTTTATATTTAATATAATTAAGTAAAAAATTTTCTACAAGTTTTTCATATTTATAATTTGTTCTATCATTTATTAATTTAATAGTATCTTCAATAGTAATATAACCAGTATTAATTAAACCACATTTATTTAGTTCAGGTGAATCAAGTATATTATTAATTATAAATTCTTTTTCTTCTTCATTTTTAGAAAAATCTTCTAATATTTTTTCATAATCAGTTTTAATTAAGACATTTCCTAAATCAAATATGATGTTTTTAATCATTTAGTACTCCATATTCCTTTAATACTTGCTTTATATCATCTTCACTATTTGGTATTATTTTTCTTCCGTTAATACCCAATTTATTAGCAGTTTCCATATTATCTAATCTATCATCTATAAATAGTGATTCTTCTGGTTTTAAATTATATTTATTTAACAAATAATTATATATTCCATTATATGGTTTAATCATATTAATTTCATATGATAATACTAATCCATCAAATAAATCTTTTATTTTATATATAAAGTTATTATATGTTAACTCATTAGTATTTGATAACATATAAATTTTATAACCTTTTTCTTTTAATAATTTTATTATATTTATTACATTTTCATTTAATATCATATATTTTTGATAATTTTGTAAAAATATATTTACTAATTCATTATATTTATTATTAGTCCTATCATTTATTAAAGAAGCAGCATCTTCATGTGAAATAAAACCTGTATCCATTAATCCATTACCTATCCATTCAGGTGAATTAATTATTTCATTTTTAATAAATTCTATTTCTTTAGGATCATTTGTAAATTTTGATATTATATTATCTTCATCAAATCTAATTATAACATTTCCAAAATCAAATATGATGTTTTTCATATTCTTCCTTCTTTCTTTTATAATAAGCAATATATATTATTATTAAATAAATGTTTTTAATGTATACATGCTACAAAATATATCTTTTATTTATATTTTAATATTTTAACTACTATATTATCTTTTTTAGTAGTATTTATTACTCCTATATATTTATATTTACCATATCTTCTAATACTGAATATATCATTTTCTTTTAAATTATATGATGTTTTAGGTTCATCATAATTAACAAGAATTTCTTTATTTTTTATTTTTTCATTTATTTTTTCTCTACTTGTATGAATTAAATGAGATAGTACTGTATCTATTCTGTTACTTGAAACAATTAATTCTATTTCTTCATATTCTCTTTCATAGTTATATAAATAATTTACATCTATTTGTTTTAATTCTATTTTATTATTTTTTATTTTATTAAAGTTAGTTAATAGATAGTTTTCAATAATATCTAATATATAAATATAATAATGATTATCTATAATTAGAATATCTCCATACATAGAAGGATCTATTCCAAGTGAAAATAATGTTCCTATTATTTCTTGATGTAATAACTTATTATTAGATACTATTTCATATAACAATACATTTGGTTTATTTGAAACATAATAAATAGCTTTTTCTGAATCAATATATGGTAAATATATTTTATATGTTCCCTTTTTTAATTTATTTTTAACTTGTATTTGTAGTTTTTGATCTAAAAAATTTGTACAATTACCATTTAATATTTTTTCTACATTTTTACTTACAGTATAAATATCGTTCATAGAAAAAAAGAGAATTAATAATTCTCTGCTTTAAGTTCAAAATAGCTTTGTGGATGATTACATACTGGACATACTTCTGGTGCTTTATCTCCATAATGAATGTGTCCACAATTA
>OMSK01000008.1 GCA_900313725.1 uncultured Bacillota bacterium
AGAAACTGTCCCCCTGAAGAACAGTTTCATAAAAGAATAAAAAGGGGTTGGCTAGTGTGATACTAGCACTAATCCGGAATTCCGAATTAGTGCTTTTTATTCTAATCGAAAAAGCTTAATAAGTCAAGCTTTTTTTGTTATTTTTTTCATATTTTTATAATTTTTAATTGACATACGAACAAGTGTTTTATATAATTTACTTAGGGTGAAGATATGACATTAGAAAATATTAAAGGCTTAGGACCTAAAAATCTACAACTTATTAATAAACTAGGTATATATACAATTGATGATTTAATTAATTTTTATCCATTTAGATATGATGTTATTGAAAGAAGTAATGTTGATGAACTAAATGATGGAGATAAAATAATTATTGATGGTATTATAGAATCAGTACCAAGTATTTTTTACTTTGGAAAAAGAAGAGATAAAATGTCTTTTAAACTAAATACTGGAGAAAATATATTTAGAGTAGATATTTATAATAGGGGATTTTTAAAATCAAAATTAAAAATAGGTACTAATATAACAGTAATAGGTAAAATAGATAAAAAACATAATTTAATAATAGTAAGTGATATTTCATTTGGAGCTATTTTAAAAACTAAAATAGAGCCAGTTTATCATACTACATATGGTATAGGTATAACTACTATAAAAAAATATATTAATAGTATTATTGATAAATATCATACTAAATCACTACTACCAGATTATTTAATAGATAAATATAAATTAATGGATAAAGATGAAGCTATTAAAATAGTTCATAATCCAACTAAGTTAAATGAGTTAAATAAAGCTTTAAATAGATTAAGATATGAAGAACTATTTTTATTTATGTGTAAAATGAATTATTTAAAGAATAATATACAATATAAGGAAGGTTTAAAAAGAGTAGTTGATAAATCTAAGGTATATGAGCTTATTAATAGTTTAGAATTTAAATTAACTGATGATCAATTAAAAGCAGTAGAGGATATTTATAATGATTTAACACTTCCATATCGTATGAATAGATTATTACAAGGAGATGTTGGATCAGGTAAGACCATTGTATCTTTTATAAGTTTATATATTAACTATTTAGGTGGATATCAAGGAGCTTTAATGGCACCTACAGAAGTACTTGCTATTCAACATTATAATAATATTAAAAAATTATTTAAAGATTATAATATTAATATAGAATTATTAATAGGAAAAACTACTAAAAGAGAAAAAAATAGAATATATAAAGAATTAGAAGAAGGTAATGTAGATATCATAATTGGTACACATGCTTTATTTACTGATGAAGTTAATTATAAAAATTTAGGTTTAGTAATTACAGATGAGCAACATAGATTTGGTGTTAATCAAAGAGCTAATTTAAAAAATAAAGGAATAACACCTGATGTACTTTATATGAGTGCAACTCCAATACCAAGAACATATGCATTAACACTTTATGGAGATATGGAAATATCTAATATTAAAACACTTCCTAATGGTAAAAAAGATATAATAACTACTATTAAATCTGAAAAAGATATTAAAGATGTTTTAACAAGTATGTATAATGAATTAAAAGAGGGACATCAAGTATATGTAATCGCACCATTAGTAGAAGAAAGTGATAAAGTAGACTTTAATAATGTATATGAATTAGAAGAAAAAATGAATAAAGCATTTGGTAAACTATATAATATAGGTGTATTACATGGTAAGATGAAGAGTGATGAAAAAGATGAAATAATGACTAAATTTCAAAATAATGAAATACAAATACTTATAAGTACAACTGTAGTAGAAGTAGGAGTAGATGTTAAAAATGCGACTATGATAGTTATATTTGATGCTTATATGTTTGGATTATCATCACTTCATCAATTAAGAGGAAGAGTAGGTAGAAATGATTTACAATCTTACTGTATATTAATAAGTAATCATGAAACAGAAAGATTAAATATATTAACTAAAACAAATGATGGATTTAAGATATCAGAGGAAGATTTTAAACTAAGAGGATCAGGAGATTTATTTGGAGTAAAACAAAGTGGAGATATGGTATTTAATATAGCTGATTTAAAAAGAGATTATAATTTACTTTTAAAAGCTAAAGAAGATAGTATAGAATTTTTAAGTTCAAGTAAAGTAAATGACAACTTAGAATTAATTGATACAATAAAGAAGAGTTTTGCTTTAGATTAATATTGACAATTTAAAAAATACCACTTATAATTATAATAGCGTGAGGTATTCACGCCACGCTCTTACGGCATAAATTGTGAGAGTGTAACCAAAACCCCCTGAAGGAGCCTTATGGCTCCATTTTTTTTGTTGAATTATAATTATGATAATGATATAATAGAGATGAATTCAGGGAGGCTTTAAATGGAAAAGGAAGTAATTTCAGAAAATAAATATGATAAATTATGTGAAAAAATAAGATATGGTGCAAAAGATATAAATGAACTTATAGATATATATAATTATTTAAAAGATAAAAAAGTAAAAGATTATAGTGGGATTCATGAGAATGCACATCTATTTTTTCTTGATGGATTATTGTTCAAAACTGAATCTGATCGCGGTTCAGGATTTTCAGAAGTAGATGAAGAATTTTTTAAATCCGAATATCTTTCAAAAGAGCTTAAGAGTGAAATTTACAATAGATTAAAAAATTACAATTGCTCATATGATTTAATTGAATTACTTAATGGAGAAAAACTTATTAATGATTTTACTAAAGAAGAAATTGAACAAATAATGAATTATGACATTCCAGATGATAATAAAAAAGATTATAGTTATTTTTGTTATTTTATTGATGACTACCTTTTTACATTAGATGGTGAAGGTGTAGTTGAATATATTAAAGAAACATATAATAAAAAATTACCAATAATAATGCTTGAAAAATCTAATGTAATTACTAGAGCATCTTATTATTCTGGATATGGTGTAGATTATAGTATACTTGGAGAAAGACATTTATTTTCTTTATATAAAAAATTTGTAAAATATTATCCTGATAAGGCAGAAGAATTTGTAAAATTAGTTAACTATATTCCTAGAATAACTGCAACAGAATTTATAAATAATTATAATGAATTCATAAATAATGGATTTGATAGTGATTTTATTTTTAAAAAAGGAAATATATCTATTGATGGTGTATATAATCAAGCAAGAGATTTTGTTGGAACAGTATCCTTATTTTCACTACTAGGTGAATCAAAATCGGTTAAAGAAGTTGAAGTAGAAAAAGACTTTGAAAGAAGAATGAATGATTCGATAAAAAAGGATTTTAATGAGATGGTAAGAGATTACAATGATTCAAAAACAAAAACTATAAATGAAACTACTAAAACAGGCAAAACATATAAAAAGTTTTAGGTTCTATTTAGACTCTAAAATGCCTAAATATGAGTAAAAAGTAATAAAACAAAATAAAAGGGAAAGCAAGTATTTAAAAGGTTTTAACAAATTTTAAAAAGCAAGAAGACTAGTTTTAATTGACCCCCTGAAGGAGCCTTATGGCTCCATTTTTTTTAAATAATTGGATTTTGGGTTTTGAAAATGATTTAGGTGCCATTTAGGTGCTAAAATATCCAAATATGAGTAAAAATCAAAAAAACAATGTAGGAGCTAATGTATATTTTATAAAGAAATAATTAAATTGTTGTTTATTATTAAATTAGTGTAGTATATTTATCTTTTTTTATTGAATTATTACTCATAACATGCTATAATATCAATCACTTTTTGACGTTTGAAGTGACAAAAGAATAGTAGTTTAATAATAAAAAAATAATATAATGATTATATAAAAACATAACAGGAGGATTTATGAGTAGAAATAAACTTAATGTAAAAAAAATAGTTATTGGTTATTTAGTTTCCCCATTTTCAGCTTCAATTAATACATCAGAATATGATCTTGATGAATTAAGAAATCATTTATCTGACTATGGATGGAATATTATTAGATATTTGGAAGGTAAAGAAAAAGAATTATATCACACAGCTCCATGGTTAATACAAGATTATTATAAAAAAATACTGTTAGAAAAGACAACTATATGTTCAATTAATAAGATAAGAGCAAAAGAAATATTAACAGGTGAAAAATTTGATTATATTCGTAGTAATCCATCACCAAAATGGGATACATATAGCCTTTTCTATGGAAGTTATAGTTGTGAACCATATGTGCGTACATATTATGATTTACACCCAACTGAAGAAGATCTTATTGAATACATAGAAGAACACATAGATGTAGAAGAATATAGAAAAGAACTTCAAAGTATAAAAGAAAAGAGTTTACAACTTTGCGCACAAGAAAATAAAATTTATCAACAATCTTTACTAAAACAAAAAAATGAAAAACAAAAAATAGTTGATCTTACAGATAGAATGTATTCTTTACCTGATCTAATAAAAGAATACCATTGTACTAGTAACGCAAAAAGAGTAATTCTTGAAATTGTAAAAGATGAATCATATTTAGTACCATCTGCTATAGAAGAATTATTAACGAGAATAAAAAATAATTATAATGGTTTAAATAATGAAGAATATTTATCTATAATAGGTGTTGTTTTAAGACTTCAATCTAATGAAGTAGAGAAGAATAATAATCTCAAAAAATTTCTTAAATAAGAACTATGTATGTTTTTATCTACCAAAATGGGTAAAATATAGTTGAAGATTTAATGTGCACATTCCTGAATGGCTCCTTTTGGAGCCAATTTTTTTGTATTTAAAAGAAATTTTAATTTTTAAAACATTTTAGGCTCTAATTTGCTCGTAAAAGAAATAATATTTCGAACAAAGTATTTTTAGAAAAAAATGATATAGTAATTATACCAAATACACCAAATGAATTTGATAATCTTGAAGAAGAACTTGAATATGTAATAAGTAAGATGATGGAAAAAATTAAAAAAATATAGATTAAATAAAAATTAACTAAGGATTTATCTTTAGTTTTTTATGATATAATGTATAAAGAGGTGTTTATAAATGAATAAAAAAATAGGTATGATAGGATCAATCATTAATACTATAACAGTTTTGTTATTCGCATTATTTTTACTAATAGATTTTAAATTTGGATATTTTTTTGTATGTATATTATTGTCATTAAGTTTTATTATGATGATTGCATCACTAGAAAATGAATGTAATGAAGATAATAAAGTAGCAGGTAAAATATCTTTGATACTTGCTGGTATTTATTCAACATTAATTATGATTGTATATTTTACTCAATGTACAAGTGTATTAAATGATAATTTAAGTAAAGAGGCATTAAAAGTACTTGATTATAGTACGATGGGATTAATGTTTAATTTAGATTTACTTGGTTATGCTATTATGGCATTATCAACATTCTTTATTGGATTTACTATTAATGTTAAGAATAAAAAAGATAAAGCATTAAAATATTTATTATTAATACATGGAATATTTTTTATAAGTTGTTTAATAATGCCAATGACAGGTATATTTGCTAATAGTACAGGCTCATCTTCTATGGGTGGAATAATTGCTTTAGAAATATGGTGTTTATATTTCTTACCAATTGGAATATTATCATATTTTCATTTTAAAAATAGTAAATAAATAATAATAATTGGAGGTTTATTATGGAACATTTAGTTGAAAGTCATTTAGGAGGTTATTATATTTCTGATTTAGAACCTAAAATAATAACAGCTTATTGTGAATCATGTGGTGATTCTGATTATATACTTTTATCATGGAAAGAAGGAAATATGATAAAAGCATTAATTCAATATTTTTCATTAATAAAATATTCAAAAGAGAATATAGAAAAAGATTTACAAGCAGGAATAACTAAACAAGAAGCTATTGAAAGTGCATTATTTGAATATTCATATAATGATAGAAATATTATTCATAATCTTTTTGAGGAAAAAAAAATTTCAGAAGAAGAATATAGAATGTTATTAAAAGAAAATCTTAAAGCACAAAAAAGTCAAATAGAAATAATATGTAAGGTTTATCCTAAAGAAGATAGAGTGGCTTTAAAGATAAAAAAGAGATTCAATAATAATCAATCTTTTTAGTTGCTTTTAAATATCATATAGTGTATAATAACAACTTGATTGGAGAGGTATTTATGCCAAATGTATTTTATGACACTATAATTGATTTTAAACAATATGATATTGATATAAATGGTAATATTTTTAATCAAATATTAGAAACTAGAAAAAAAGAATTTGATAAAGATAGATTTTTTCTAAATTATATATCAGCAGAAGAATTATCTAAATATGACTTTAATAATAAAGAATCACTTAATAATTTTAGAGATATTTGCTGTACATATATGAAACCTATAAAATATATGGGTGGATGTAATTTAAGACCAGAAATGCAAGAAAAAGGTCTTAGAGATAGTGGAATAGTAATTAGTGATCCAAATAAAAATGTTTTAGGGCAATTTAATGTTAGAGATGATAGTGTAATATATAGTCCATTTTTTCCACTTTTTTATGAAGAAAGAGATGTTTTTAAATTCGCTAATGATGAGTATTTTACAACTATATCTTTTGAAGAATTGGTTATGAATCAAATTAATTATGCAAATAAATTTTATGTTCATATAGGAAATCCTAAAACAATCAAAGATTATAGTAAATATGGACAATATATAATGGAAGAAATAGATAAAAATCAAATGATTGAGTATTTAGTAAATCCTAATCAAGGAGAAAAAGTATTAAAAAAATATTTAAAACGATAAATATTTTTTTTATTGGTAAAATATGATATAATTGCATCTGGAGGTTAATTATGGATAATGTAAATATAGATGGAATAAGTAATATAAATGTAGTTAAAGAATTATTTTCAAGTGTTAAATGTATAGAAGAAGATAATTGTATTTTAGTAGTTTTAAATAGAGATTATGTTAATTCTAAAGTTGATAATAATAAATTTTTAAAAACTAATATAGCGACTGCTATAGCTAAAGAGGCAATAAATGAGTTTAATAAAAAATTAAATGATAAAGAAAAAATAATTTTTAGTAGAAGTGTTTATTGTGGATATTTAATAAATGTTGTTAGTAATGGAATAGGAGTTATACCACTAAAAAGTAATGGACAACTAATTCCTAAAGTAAAAGATTTTATAACTGATGTAGATAATTATATATTTATAGGTAATGATGAAATAAATAAAATAGAATTACAAAAATTACCATTACGACATTCAGTAAAGAAATTAGCAATTTTTCTAAAAAATCTAGATAATGTTTGTACACCATGGACATTACCAATAAAACATAAATTAGTATCTTATCAAGAAGAAAACTATAATAAATTAGTTAATAAAATAAGTAGATAAATATTTACTTAAATAGGAGTTAAAAATATGAAAGTATTAACAATAATAGGAACACCTCATAAAGGTAATACACGAGCAGTTGTAGATTTATTTTTAAATGAGTTTAAGGAAAATGAAATAGAAGAAATAGTTTTACCAACTGATTTTAATGAAATATGTTATGGATGCGCTAATTGTATATTAAAAGGTGAAGACAAATGCCCACATTATAATAAGATAAATCCAATAATAAAAAAAATAGAAGAAGCAGATTTAATAATACTTGCAACACCTGTATTTGTAGGAAGTTGTTCAAGTAGTATGAAAGCTTTCCTAGATCATTTAGCATATATGTGGTTAGTACATAGACCAAAAGCATCAATGTTTAATAAAGTAGGATTAATAATCACCTCAGCAGGAGGTTCAGGAGTAAAAGCAACCACTAAATTATTAAAGTCAAATCTATTCTATTGGGGAGTACCACAAATATACAAATACGGAGTTACTACTATGAAAATGGGTGGTAACTATGTAGATTATAAAAATAAAGAGAAAATAAAGAAACAAGTAAGTAAAAAAGCAAAGAAAGTAAAGAAAGCATTAGTTAAAAGAAAAGTAAAATTTAAAACAAAATTCTTTTTTAAATTATTTGGTATGACACAAAAAAAAGGATGGAATAAAGTAGATGTTGATTATTGGAAAGAACAAGGATGGCTTGAAGGTAAGAAGCCTTATTAACTATTAATAATTCATGATATAATTGTTATATGGTGGTGATAACATGGAATATGTAAAAGCAAAAACAATACTATCAAAAGTTAAATATGGTGACTCTTGGTATGGTGTAGATTATAATATGAATCTATATAGAGGTTGTCCTCATGGATGTATATATTGTGATAGTAGAAGTAATTGTTATCATATTGATAATTTTGATGTTCCTAAATTAAAAGAAAATGCTCTTTTAATATTAGAAAACGAATTATCAAAAAAACGCGATCATGGAGTAGTAGGTATTGGATCAATGTCCGATACATATAATCCATTAGAATTAAAGTATGAACAAACAAGAAAAGCATTAAAACTATTATCTAAGTATAACTTTGGTGTTTCTATTGATACTAAAAGTGATTTAATACTTAGAGATTTAGATTTACTTAAAGAAATTAATTCAAAGAATAATGTAATAATTAAATTTACAATAACAACGCCAAATGATGATTTATCTAAAATAATTGAACCAAATGTATGCGTATCTTCTAAAAGATTTGAAGCAATAAAAGAATTATCTGATAATGGTATATTTACAGGTATAATGATGAATCCTGTTTTACCTTTTATAACAGATAATATAGAAGATATTAAATTATTAGTTAAAAAGGCTTATGAAAGTGGAGCAAAATTTATCCAAACATATATGGGAATGACCTTAAGAGAAAATCAAAGAGATTATTATTACGAAATGCTTGATAAACACTTTAAAGGATTGAAAGAAAAATATATTAAATACTATGGAGAAAGATATAATTGTGCGATTCCTAATTATAAAGAATTATATAAAGTATTTACAAATGAATGTGATAAATATGGAATACTTTATAATATGAAAGATATAATTAAAGCCTATAAAAAAGAAATAAAAGATAATGAGCAAATGACATTGTTCTAAAATAATCAGATGAATAAATATAAAAAGATGAGAAATAATCTCATTTTTTTATTTACAAGATATTTACATATTATAAAAAAAGTATAAAAAATAAATAAACTCTATGATATAATAAAAGTAATAGTAGAGGTGTGTATATGAAAAATAAAATAAAATATATTTCAAGAATACTTTGTTCATTATTATTAATAGTAAGTATATTTGGAATATATAAAGCAAAAGCAGAAGATGCAATATTTAAATTAACTAATATTAGTGTTAAAGAAAAATCTAATAAGGTATCAGTTATTGATGTTAGCTTATCGGGTGGAAATATTAAAAATGATGTAGTGTTTACTGATAAGGATGATTATATAAAGTATAATATTACTATAAAGAATAATAGTGACAATGATTATACTATTAAATCTATATCAGATAATAATTCATCACCAAATCTAGAATATACATATAATGGTTTAAGTAATGTTAAAGTAGAAGCTGGAAAAGAAAAAACATTTGAATTACAAATTAAATATGTTCAAGAAACTAATGATTTAACAATAACAGATAAGTCAGTTAGTTTAACAATAACATATGAAAAAGTGGATGGAACAATAGCTCAAGAAACAATAACAAATGATAATAATACAACTTCAATAAAAACATCATCAGAAAAAGTAAATAATCCAAAAACAGGGGATGGAGTAACAAAATATATAATACTAGGAATTATTTCATTTACTGGATTAGTAATAACAACAGTAAATAAAAAACATCTATCTAAATCATTAATGGTAATAGCTTTAGTTAGTATAGTATCTATACCATTAGGAGTTAAAGCAGATAGTGATAAATTTATTATTGTAATGGAAAATGAAATAAAAGATGCTGAATATAATGTTACATTTAAATCTAATGGTGGTAAATTTGCTGATGGTACTACTTCTTATGTAATACCATATAGAAAAAGTGCTGGACCAACTGGTATAAAAGTTTCTCATACTGAGAATGTTGATGATACTGGTAAAAAGACTGAGGATTATGAAGAATATTGGGGTAATGTTAATATAGTTGGAACTGATAGAGGAGATACTGATAAAGCTCATGTTGTTACACTTGATGGTGCAAATCAAATAATTGTAGATATCTATTATAATGGTGAAAATTCTGATTATGATTGGGCATGTGTTTGGGAAGGTAGTCATCCTGATTATGATTGTGAAAATGATTATAGTGAAACTATTAATGGAGAAAAATTAGGTGGAGAACATGATGGGACATATGGTGTTAATGGTAATGAATTAACAAATATGGGACATAAAAAATATGTTATTGATGGTGATAGTGTTACTTTTGGATTTGTTTCTGATTCCTCTATTTGTGGTGATGGTTATGGATATTATGCTACTGTAAAGGCTAATATTGAAATAGATGTAATGGATACTATTCCAACTCCTACAATTGATCAAGATTTAGTATTTAACGGATGGTGTACTGAAACTGTTTGTAATGAAGGTAATAAGATTAATCCAAATGAAATAACTGAAAATATGACTGTTTATGCTTATTGGACTAAGAAAGAATCTACATTAAATAAAAATAAGTTTAGAGATTATACTGAAGTACTGAATACTAATGGAAATATTCCTCAAACTAAAATAAAACATGCTACCTTAGAAGAATTTAATCAAGTTAAAGATACTTTAACTAGTAGTAATATAGTTTCAACTGATAATTCTGTTGTTCCTACTTATTGTTGGAAAACTGATGATACAATTTATTATTATTCTGAAGGTATAATATATCTTCCTGCTGATTCATCTTGTTTATTCTGGTTATTTAGATATGTTGAAGAAATTGATGTAAGTGGATTTGATACAAGTAGAGTTACAAGTATGGAAATGATGTTCTCACAATTAGAAAAAGTTAAAAAGTTAGATTTATCTACTTTTGATACAAGTAATGTTATTAATATGCGTCAAATGTTTGGAATAACTGATAAATTAGAAGAATTAGATTTATCTAGTTTTGATACAAGAAATGTTACTAATATGGGTAGTATGTTTGGTTCAATG
>OMSK01000010.1 GCA_900313725.1 uncultured Bacillota bacterium
AAAGAAATTCAAAAAGTTTATCGTTCACAAGGTGTTGATATTTCAGATAAACATATTGAAGTTATGGCTAAACGTATGATTTCAAAAATTAAAATAGTTAATTCAGGAGATTCATACTTCTTACCAGGAACAATGGTAAATATCAATGAATTTACTAATAAGAATACAGAATTAATTCTAGAAGGAAAAACACCAGCTACTGGTAGACCAGTATTACTTGGTATTACAAAAGCTTCTCTAGAAACTGATTCATTCTTATCAGCTGCATCATTCCAAGAAACAACAAGAATATTAACAGATGCTGCTATTCATGGTAGAGTAGATCATTTAAATGGATTAAAAGAAAATGTTATCATTGGTAAATTAATTCCTGCTGGTACAGGTGTTAGAAAATACCAAGAAACAGATTATACATTAGAAACAGCAGATGAAGAAGAACCTCTAGATTTACTAGAAAACCAATTAATGGACTAATATAGTCCATTTTTTGTTGAAAAAAATACCTATTTTTGATATAATTGGTGCGATGGCACATTATTCTAGTCATTACATTTACTATGAAGGTGGGGCTAAAAATCCACTAAAGAGCATATCTGTGAAACTTTTGGTGCTTGCTTATTTCGCCCAGATTTGGGTGAGTGCTGGAAGGTAGAATGTTGGGCAACCGTAATGGCATACGATTTTGACCCAGCATTCATGGAGACCTATGATTGTTATAAGCCTATACACGCATCGTTGACGGACTTATGACGACTTAGGATTAAACCTACTATGTGGGGACACCTACGAGTAGTGTAGCTTGTCTTGAGTGGGTATTTTGGGATTGATGTCAGACTGTTTTAAGTTGGCCGATTTAAAATAGTTATTGCTTCATGAAATGATACTTGCAAAAGAGAACTAATAGTGAATACATGGTGAGGAAATCTTCTAGAGTGTAATTGAATATAGGATTGCGGTACGTACTAAGTGGCGATCAAGTTATATATCTGGTGACAATATATTAGTTTTTTTAAAGGGGAACCGCAGGGAGGTAACAAACTGTAAAAACTAGAGAAATTCTACTTGACCTAAGACGTAAAGTTTACTGTATTCATTGCCATCTTTATTTTTTTTATAGGAGATAACATGAGAGAATCAAAAAAGGAATTAATTAATTTAAAAGTACAAAATAAAAGAAAAGAAGCAAAACACAAAGAACATGCTGACAAATTTTGGATTGTAAAAATTATTTTAATAGCTTTTATAGTTGCTTTAACATTTGCAGTTATTTCAGAAACAATTATTCCTAAAGTTAATATTATACTTGGAATAATTATTTTAATAGTTTTTATTATATTAGGAGTGCTATTTGATATGGTAGGAGTAGCTGTTACTGCCTCTGATCCAACACCATTCTATTCAATGGCATCTCGTAAAGTAAAATGTGCAAATATAGCGGTAAAATTAAAGAAAAATGCTGATAAAGTATCATCTTTTTGTAATGATGTAATAGGTGATATATGTGGAGTTATATCTGGATCAGTTGGTGTTATAATTTCATCATCATTATCTAAATCATTACATACTGATGCATTAGCAACTTCACTTCTTGTAACATCCATAATCGCTGCTATAACAATAGGCACTAAAGCAATGAGTAAAAGTTATGCAATTAATAAAGCTAATATAATACTTTACAAATTTTCAAAATATGTTTATTTTTTCTATAAAGGTCAAAAGTAATTTATTGACTAAAATTGAATATAATGATATAGTTTTAATAGGAGTGATAATATGAAAAAGAAAAATGTTGATATGGTAGAACCAGAAGAAACAACAGAAGAAATAACAATAAAAAATAATAATAAAAAAGGATTAATTGTTACAATATGCGCAGCAGCAATATTAATTATTGGATTAGTATTCGCATATACTAAATTATTAAATCCAAAAAGCGTATTTGTTAAAACAGTTAATAAAGGATATGATAAATTAGAAAAAAAATTAGATAAGTATTTATCAGATTCTAAAGAAGAAAGAGCAATTTTATTATCAGGTGATTTTAAATTTTCTATGGATGCTGATGAAAACTTAGTAGATGAAGATTCTAAGAAAATGTTTGAAGAATTTGCTAAATTAAAATTAATTGAAAAAATTGGTATTGATACTAAAAATAAAGAAATGTTAATGAATTATAGATATGCTTATGATAATGAAGATATCTTTAATATAGGTGCTTATGTTAAAAATGAAAAAATGTTTATTGAATTAAAAAACGTATATGATAAATATATTGAATATCCAATGAACAAAGTAAGTACTGGTGATAAAAAATCAAATATTGAAAAAGATGATATAAAATACTTCTTATCAAAAACAAAAGATGCAATTGTTAATAATATGAAATCAAAAGATTTTAAACAATCAGGAGAAAAAATTAAAACAGATAAGAAAACAATTAAAACAACAAAAATAACATATGGTTTATCAGAAAAATCAGCTACAGAATTAGCACTTAATTTCTATAAAACTGTATATAAAGATTCAAAATATATAAAAATATTAGCTAAAATGTCAGACACTAAAGAATCTGAAATAAAGAAAAATATTAAAGAATCAATTGATTCAACAGAAGAAGTTGTAAAAGAAGGAAAATTAAATAAAGATGTTAAAGTAAGATTTGGTGTTTTAGTTAAAGGAATAACTAAAAAACATGTAGGATTTATATTTGAAACTGCAGACAAAGCTAAACTTGTATATTATAAAAATGGTAAAAATGTTGATTTTAGATTATCAAAAGAAAATAAAGATGTTTTAAAATCAAGTACAAAAGATGATAAAACAGTTATTACATTAGTAGCTAATAATGGTCAAGAATTAGAAATTAATGTTGATAAATCTGTTAAAGGAAATATTACAACATATGAATATGAATTAAGTGCTCAAGGTGCTAGATTAAGTGGAAAAGTAGTAATTGATAAAGTTAAAGAAAATAAAGATGGTAGTGGAGAAACAAAAATATCAGCAGATATCAGTATGATGGGATTAATTACATTTAAAGTAACAGGAAACTTTAAAGTAGAATTTGTTGATAAATTAAATCTACCAGATACTTCAAATAGTATTAAATATGAAAATTTAACTGAAAGTGATCTAGAAAAAATTAATGAAAAAATGAACAATAGTAAAGGATTATCTTTATTTACTAATATGTTTGGATCAGGAGAACAAGAAGTAGTTTACTAAAAGTAGTGTAAACTACTTTTTTTATTGAAAAATAATCATAAAAGTTATTGACTTTAATATAATAAAATGGTATATTATTTATGCGTGTGTTTATAGATTTACATTAGTAAATCTTTAATTAAAACATGAAATGAAACACCTGGAAGTGTGTAGAAAGGAGAAACATATGGCAACAATTAATCAATTAGTTAGACAAGGTAGATCAAAAAAGACTAGAAAACCAAAAGCACCAGTACTTAGAGTTGGATACAATAGTAGAACTAAAAAAACTACTAGTCAAAACTCACCACAAAAACGTGGAGTATGTACTCGTGTAGGTACATTAACACCTAAGAAACCAAACTCAGCATTAAGAAAATATGCGCGTGTTCGTTTAAGTAATGGTATGGAAGTTACTGCTTATATTGGTGGTGAAGGACATAACTTACAAGAACACAGTGTTGTTTTAATACGTGGAGGACGTGTTAAAGACTTAATCGGAGTTAGATATCACATTGTACGTGGTACTCTAGATACTGCCGGAATTGAAAAAAGACGTCAAGGACGTTCAAAATATGGTACAAAAAGACCTAAATAATAGAAGGAGGAAACTAAATGCGTAAAAGACGTGCTGTTAAAAGAGATGTATTAGCAGATCCAATGTATAATTCAAAATTAGTTACAAAATTAATTAATCAAATTATGCTTGATGGTAAAAAAGGAACTGCTCAAAAAAT
>OMSK01000105.1 GCA_900313725.1 uncultured Bacillota bacterium
AAAAGATTTAACAATGGTAAAAGAGCTGAAGAAAAAGACAGAGTAAAACATACTGGTGTTAAAGAAATAATGAAAGACTTCAAAGAAGAAAAATAATTATGAAAATACGTTTGGCGGCTGATTTACAATCAGATAGTATAGTAGATGGAGAAGGAATCAGAACAGTGATTTGGACACAAGGGTGTCCTCATCATTGTCCTGGTTGCCATAATTCTGAAACTTGGGATTTTAATGATGGAGCTCTTTTAGATACACAGTATGTTAAAGATAAATTAAGTAAACTAAAAATACAAGATGGACTAACTTTTTCTGGTGGAGATCCTATGTGTCAACCAGAAGCTTGTGCTGATATAGCTAAATATGCAAAAAAATTAGGTATGAATATTTGGTGTTATACTGGATATACATATGAACAATTAATGTTTTTATCAAGAACTAATAAACATATAATGGAATTTTTAAGTTTAGTAGATGTTTTAGTCGATGGTAAATTTGTGTTAGAAGAAAAAAGTGATGCTGCTATATTTAGAGGATCATCTAACCAAAGAATTATTGATGTACAAAAAAGTTTAGAAGAAAATCAAGTTTGCTTAGTAGAAAAATATATTGTAAAAGAGAAAAATGAATCATTTAAATTTGGCCATGAACAATATTTATTTGTATAAAAATTAGAAGAAATTCTAATTTTTTTTGTAATTAAGCAGGAATTTGCTATATCAATGAAGTATCATATAAGTAGAAGAATAAAAAGGGTATCTTGTTTTAGAAGGAGGTGAGTTATGACAGAAGAGTTAATATTAACTGAAGAAAACCTTAATATAGAAGATATGATATATGAAATAAGAGGAAAACAAGTTATGCTAGATAGTGATTTAGGAAGAATCTATAAATGTAAAAATGGTACAAAAACAATTAATCAAGCTGTTAAAAGACATATAAATAGATTTCCAGAAAGATTTATGTTTCAACTTTCAGAAGAAGAGTATCAAGAAATTCTAAAGTCCCAATTTGGGACCTTAGAATTAAAACAAGGAAAATATTCGAAATATCTACCATATGTTTTTACTGAAGAAGGAGTTGCCATGCTAGCAACTGTTATTAATACATCTGTTGCTGAACAAGTAAGTATTTGTATAATGGATGCTTTTGTAAAAATGAGAAAATTTATAAAAAGTAATCTATTAGAACAACAATATATAAATGAATTAGTATTAGAAGATCATACTGAATTAAAAGAAATGTCAAAAGAAGTGAAACTGTTACAAGAATCGTTCGAAAAGTTAGAAGAAAAAGAATTAAAAAACAAAATATTTTTTAATGGCGAAATATTTGATTCATATTTAGAAATAATAAGGATATTAAATCAATCTAAAAAGGAAATAATTATTATTGATAATTATGCAGATAATACATTACTAGAAATAATATCTAAAATAAATAAAAACATTACTTTAATAACAAGCAAGAAATTATTAAAAGATATTGATATAAATAAATATAATAAACAATATCATAATTTAAAAGTAATAAAAAATAATGATTATCATGATAGATTTATTATATTAGATAAAGATAAAATATATCATATAGGTTCATCTATCAATCATTTAGGCAATAAAATATTTGAAATCAATATAATAGAAGAAAAATCAATTAAACAATTATTAATATCTAAAATAAATAAAATTGAAAAAAGCAATAACTAGTATTATTGTTTTTTAATCGTTAAAATGTTATAATACTTGTACTAAAGAGGCGATTATTATGATTAAAACAAATGGTAAAGGAAGTTTAATAGTTATATCTGGACCTAGTGGAGCAGGAAAAGGTACAGTAATTCAAAAATTATTAGAAATGAATAATAATGCATGGTTATCTGTATCATGTACATCACGCCCTATTAGAAGTAATGATATAGAAGGTGTTACATATTATTTTTTAACAAAGCAAGAATTTGAAGATAAAATAAAAAATGATGAATTTTTAGAATATGCAGAATATAATGGAAATTATTATGGAACACCTAAAGCTAAAATAAAAGAAAAATTAGATCAAGGAATTGATGTAATATTAGAAATAGAGGTACAGGGAGCATTAATTGTTAAAAAGAATTTTAAAGATGCTATATTTATTTTTATTATGCCACCTAGTATGGAAGAATTAAGAGATAGATTAATTAATAGAAAAACAGATTCAAAAGAAAAAATAATTTCTAGATTTAAAACAGCTTATAATGAAATAAATGAAGTTTCTAAATATAACTATGTAGTAGTTAATGATGAAGTTGATAAAGCTGCAAATAAAGTAAATGCAATACTACTTAGTGAAAAATGTCGTGTTGATAGAATTGAAGAAGTGTATCTAAGTAATCAAGAAGAATTAATTCATGAAATGTTAATAGATAAGGATTTTACTAATGATTAATTTAGTATCATTTGATAAGAAAAATAAAACTCATTATGATTTATATATGAAATTACTTGATGATCCAGAAGTTACAAATAATGTAACATCTATATTTAGAATAGATAATTTTTCATATGTTATTAATAATGAAGAAAAAGATATAGGTATTTTAAGAATAAATCATGAAATGAATAATTTTTCTATTGATATGGGAATAATAAGTGAATATCGAAATTGTGGATATGGAAAAGAAGCATTGAAACAAGCTATTGAGATAATAGAAATTCTTGAAGAAGATTATAATAAAATTATTATAAGAACTAAATATAATAATAATGCTGTAATTAATATTTCAAGAATAATAGGCTTTACTTATGATATAGAAGAAATGGAAAGAAGTTCTGTAGAAGGAGAAGACTATTTAGTATTAACTAAATATAATAGTAAAAATAAAGAAAAAACTATGATATAATAATAAAGGTGATAATATGAAAAAGTTAGCTATTATAAGTTTAGTATGTATTATAATAGATCAGATAATAAAAGTTGTAATAACTACAAATGTAGAATTTGCTCATAGTATTAATGTAGTAAATAATTTTTTTAGAATAACTTATTTACAAAATACAGGAGCAGCTTGGAGTATATTATCTGGAAATAGGATACTATTAATAATAGTAACTGTAATTGCCTTAGGAATAATATATTATGTCTTCTTAAAAGATAAAAAAATAAAAAATTATGAATCAATATTACTTGGATTATTACTTGGTGGAATAATAGGTAATTTAATTGATAGAGTTAGATTTGGATATGTAATTGATTATTTAGATTTTAATATATTTAGTTATCATTATCCTGTATTTAATTTCGCAGATATATGTATAGTAATAAGTATAATAATACTTGTAATAATAAGTTTAAAGGAAGATAAAAATGGAAATAATAGTAGATAAAAATGATATAAGAATAGATACTTATTTAACAGAAGTAACAGAGTATAGTAGATCTAAAATAGAAAAATTAATAAAAAACAATGATATAACTGTTAATGATAAAGAAATAAAAAAAAGCTATGTATTAAAAGAAAATGATATTATTAAAATAAATGATATTATAGAAGAAGATATAAATATAGAACCAGAAAAAATGGATTTAGATATCGTATATGAAGATGACGATGTAATAGTTGTTAATAAACCAAATGGTATGGTGGTTCATCCAGCACCTGGTAATTATCATCATACATTAGTTAATGGATTGATGTATCATTCTAAATTAAGTAGTATTAATGGTGAATTTAGACCTGGAATAGTACATAGAATAGATGCATATACAACAGGTCTTTTAATGGTAGCAAAAAATGATAAAGCCCATATGGCTTTGGCAAAACAATTAGAAGAAAAAACAACTACGAGAAAATATATCGCACTTGTTTGGGGTGTTATTAATACTGATACTGGAACAATAGATGCTCCAATAGGTAGAGATACAAATGATAGAAAGAAAATGGCAGTTACAGATATTAATTCAAAAGATGCTGTTACTCATTTTACAGTACTTGAAAGATATAGTAATGCCACTTTAATAGAACTAAAACTAGAAACAGGTAGAACTCATCAAATCAGAGTTCATATGAATTATATTGGATATCCTGTTGTTAATGATCCAGTATATGGTAGAAGAAAACTAATAGATGAAACAGGACAATGTCTACATGCTAAAACTTTAGGTTTTGTTCATCCAACAACCGGAAAATATTTAGAATTTGATTCAGAATTACCAGAATGTTTTTTAAATATATTAAAACAATTTAAAGATTCATAAAATATATAGATGTACTAAGTATAGTCGCATATACTAAAAATAATGTGTATGGTATTAAAAATTTAGAAGCATTTTTATTTATTTCTTTAGTTTCATAATACAAAAATAGTGAAGTAAGTAATGTAATTAAACATACAATAAAGCCTAAAAAGGTACTTTTAAAGCAGAAAAATACAATAGTATATAACTGATTAAACACATAATTGTATGCTAAATCTTTCTTATATTCTTTAGTATAATTAGTTATTTGATAAATACTAATCGCAATTAAAATATATAATATTGGCCAAACAATACCAAATAAAAATCTTGGTATTGTCCATGATGGAGTATTTATTTCATTAAAAAAACTATAATCATTACATATTAAAGAAGAAAGAAACCAAGGAAGTAAGCAAATAAGAAATTTAATTATTTTTTTAAACATTATATCACCTTTACACATTATATTAATTATATTAAAATAATATTACAGAGGAGGACTTATGGACGAGATTGTAATTGATAAAAATGATGAGATAGTAATGAAATTATTACATTATTTTATAACGGAAAAAAATTATAGTCCTATTATATTACATGGAGCTAAAAATGAAATATGGCTTGAAAATATGGATGCAAATTCATATGAAATAGTTAGAATTGTTACAAATTATATTCATAATGATGAACAATTAAATTTTGATTTATATAAAACAAAACAAATAACAAAAAAAATAAAAAGAAAAACATTTACTTTTAATATGGATGTATTAAGTATATTTGTTAATTTAAATGATCAAGTTGATTTAAATAAAGTAAATATTAATCATATTGATTGTGCGAATATTAAAAAAGTATCTGATTTAGGTAAATATGATTTTATTATCAATAATTATCCAGAAATAACTAAAAATACTAAATTTAGTGAAAAAGGATTTAATTTATTTATGAAAATAACAGGTGATATTACTAAGAAAAATGAAGAAGAATCATCTAAAGCAGAGGAAACATTTAAGAAAAAATTACCAATAATAACATATATTTTAATAGCAATTAATATATTCATGTTTTTGTTTATTAATGTAGTAGGAAATAGTGAAGAAACTAGTACCCTTATTAATTATGGGGGACTTCATTCATCATTGGTAAAGATTGGGGAATATTATAGATTAATAACATGCTCATTCCTACATATTGATATTTTCCATTTAGGATTTAACATGTATGCATTATATATAGTAGGTTCACAATTAGAAAGTTTTTATGGAAAAACAAAATATATATTAATTTATTTATTTAGTGCACTAATGGGTAGTTTGTTCTCATGTTTATTTACAGATGCTGTATCAGTAGGAGCATCAGGAGCAATATTTGGATTAT
Organism: uncultured Bacillota bacterium; assembly: GCA_900313725.1. Taxonomy (GTDB): domain Bacteria; phylum Bacillota_I; class Bacilli_A; order RF39; family UBA660; genus OMSK01. The sequence goes on from OMSK01000105.1 coordinate 5,596, forward strand.
TTGGAGCACTAATTTATTTTGGAAATCAATATAAAGCATATTTAGGAAGTGTAATTCATTCACAAATAATACCATTATTACTATTTAATTTTGCTTTAGGATTTATGATAGATGGTATAGATATTTCAGCTCATATTGGTGGATTAATTGGAGGATATTTAATATCTATGGCTTTAGGTGTTAAATATAAATCATCAAAATCTGAAAGAATAAATGGGGTAATTATTACAACAATATTTACAATATTTATGTTGTATTTAAATTTCAGATAGGAGAAATATATGGAAAATATAGAAGAGACAATCAAAAAAGATGAAGAAAGATTAAAAGAAATAAAAAATCAAATAGAAGAGTTAATGACTGATGAAAAAGTTTTAAAGTATTTAGGACTACAAATAGAAAAGAATAAATTAAAAACTATTATATTAAATAATAGAAAATCATTAGTAGAAAATACACAATGTAAATGTAATCATGAATTAGTATATTTTATATCACTATACTATAAAAGATTAATGTATTATCCAAGATTTGTATGTTTAGAATGTGGTAAAGAACTTAATGGATTATTAAAAGATAATCAAATGTGTGTTAATGAAAATCAAATACATGAAACTCCTGAAGGAGCATTTGGTAATTACAAAGATTTAGCTTATGTTAAAAATAGTTATGATGAATTAAAACAACAAGAATTAACTCAAGAAGAAATATATAATTCATTAAAAGAAAAATTTAATAAAAGAACCAATTCTAAAGTAAAAATTGTATTAAAAGAAGAAACTAAATAGTTTCTTTTTTCTTTACACTTATTATACAAATGTGCTATAATTTATATAGTAGGTGAAGTATATGAAGAAAGAAAAATTTATAATACCTGGTGTATTAACACTTGTTTCAATAATTTATACATTAATGATTAAATTTATTGATGTTAAAGCTATTGGACCAAAAAATTCAGAAGTAGGATTTGCTACTATAAATAAAGGATTTAGAAATTTTATTGGAACAAATGATTTCTTTAAATTTATATCAGAAATATCAGGGTATTTATTGATATTACTTGTAGTAATGTATGCAATTTTAGGAATAAGACAATTAATAAAAAGAAAGAGCATAAAAAAAGTTGATAAAGAAATAATTATTTTAGGATGTTTTTATGTATTAGTACTAGTTGTATTCGCATTCTTTGAAAAATGTATTATTAATTATCGTCCAATTTTAGAAAATGGTTCATTAGAAGCATCATATCCATCAACTCATACATTGTTATCTTTATGTGTAGGACTAAGTGCATTAATAGTTAATAAAAAATACATTAAAGGTGAGTTTGTTGGTAATTTTAATAAAGTAGTAATGGTATTAATGAGTATAACATTATTATTTAGAATAATATCAGGAGTACATTGGATTACAGATATTATAGGTGGAGTAATTATATCTGTAACATTACTATCTTATTTTTACACAGCTTATACATATGATAAAGAATAATATAGAGTAATCTATATTTTTTCTTTTACAAACACCCCTTGATATGTTATAATTAGAATGGTGATAATATGGAAATGTATGAATTACTAAATAGTTATAATACACTAAATAAAAAAATAGATGAATTATGGAGGTCACTTTGAACCAGATAAAAAAGAATCTAGATTAAAAGAGCTAGAAGTTATTAGTAGTGATCCCAATTTTTATCATAATAAAGATCATCAAAAAATAATTGATGAGATGAATTCTATTAGAAATAATATAAATGATACAAAAACATTAAAAGAAAAAATAGAAAATAATTTAGAATTACTTAATTCTTTAAAAAATGAAGAAGATAATGAATTAAAAGAATTATTAGAAGTAGAATTAGATGAAATAAATAATAAAATAAAAGATTTAGAAATATTATTACTTTTAAATGGACCATATGACAAAATGGATGCGATTATGGAAATACATCCAGGAGCTGGTGGTACAGAATCTTGCGATTGGGCATCTATGTTATATAGAATGTATACGAGATATTTTGAAAAACGTGGTTACAAATATGAAGTGATTGATTATCAAGAAGGTGAAGAAGCAGGAATAAAAAGTGCATCAATAATAATACATGGTACTAATGCATATGGATATTTAAAATGTGAAAAAGGTGTTCATAGATTAGTTAGAATATCACCATTTGATTCAAATAGTAGAAGACATACATCATTTGCATCAGTAGATGTTACACCATTATTTGATAATAATGTAGATATAGAAATAAATGAAGCTGATTTAAGAATAGATGTTTATCGTAGTAGTGGTAAAGGTGGACAAGGGGTTAATACAACAGATTCAGCAGTAAGAATAACTCATATTCCTACTAAAATAGTTGTTACTTGTCAAAACGAAAGAAGCCAAATTAAAAATAAAGAAACTGCTATGAATGTATTAAAAAATAAACTATATCAGTTAGAATTAGAACGTCAAGAACAAGATTTAAAAAATATAAAAGGAGAATTATCTGACATAAACTTTGGTTCACAAATAAGAAGTTATGTTATGCATCCATATTCTTTGGTAAAAGATAATAGAACCAATACTGAAACAAGTGATGTTAAAGGAGTTATGGATGGTAATATTGATATGTTTATAAATGATAATTTAAGCAGGAGGTAAATATGTTATTTCATAAGAAAAGAGAAAATATTTTAAATACAGTAAATAAGGAATCAAGATTTTTAAGAGTTTTACAATTCTTAATTGGGGTTATGATATTAGCATCTGCCTTTAATTTATTTATATTACCATGTAATATAGTTTATGGTATGAGTGGTATTGGTGTTATTTTAAATAAAGCAACAGGAATAAGCCCATCTGTTGTAATATTAGCAGGTAATGTTATATTACTTATAGTTAGTTTTATAATATTAGGGGCTGAAAAAACAAGAAATACTATTTTAGGATCACTTTTGTATCCATTGTTTGTAGAATTAACCGCATGGATGCCAGAATATATCGAAATAAGTATGAATGAACCATTATTAGTTGCTTTATTTGGAGCAGTTATTTATGGATTTGGAGCTGGTTTAGTATTTAAATCAGGTTTTACAACAGGTGGTACAGATATCTTAAATCAAATAGTATCTAAATATGGAAAAATGTCATTAGGAAATGCCATGATATTTACAGATGGATTAATTATTTTATTTGGTATATTTGTATTTGGCGTTACAAAAGCAATGTATTCAATAATTAACTTATATATTGTAAGTTTAATGACAGATAAAATAATGATTGGAATATCAAGTACTAAGTCATTCTTTATTATTACTGATAAAGAAGAAGAAATAAAAGAATTTATAATGGATGAACTTGGACATGGGGTTACAGTATTAAAAGGAGAAGGTGCCTTTTCTGGACATAAGCAATCAGTATTAATGTGTGTTATTCCAACAAGAGAATATATGACAGTTAAAGAAGGTATACATAAAATAGATAAAGATTCATTCTTTGTTGTATCAGATGCTTATGAAGTAAATGGAAATAAATAGGAAGGTGATAGTGTGGATTTAATATCATTAAAAAATGTTAAAAAACAATATAAAACAGGTGTAGTTGCTATACATGATTTATCACTTAATATAGAAAAAGGTGATTTCGTTTTTGTAATAGGATCTACTGGATGTGGTAAATCAACTTTTATAAAAATGTTATATAGAGAAGAAAAACCTACAAAAGGAAAAATAATAGTAGGTGGTATTGATGTAGCAAAACTACGTAATAGTAAAGTATATAAATTAAGAAGAAAAATTGGAGTTGTATTTCAAGATTATAAATTATTAAATAAGTCAACTGCATACGAAAATGTAGCATTTGCACTTGAAGTATTAGGACTTCCAAAAGATGAAATACATGATAAAGTATTAAAGGCTTTGGAACTTGTTGGACTTAAAAATAAAGCTAAACAATATCCAAATCAATTATCTGGTGGAGAACAACAAAGAGTTGCAATTGCAAGAGCAATCGTAAATGGTCCAAAATTACTTATCTGTGATGAACCTACAGGAAATCTAGATGAAGTAACTAGTATGGAAATAATGCAAGTACTTGAAGAAATTAATAAATTAGGAACAACAATAATTATGGTTACTCATGATACTACAATAGTTGACAGATTAAAGAAAAGAACAATACTTTTAGATAGTGGAAGAATTTTAAAAGATTATGAGAAAGGAACATACAAGAATGAAAATATTTAGAATATTAAGTAGAAATATAAGAGATTCATTTAAAAGTGTATTTAGAAATTTTTCACTTTCACTAGCAAGTATTTCTTGTATAACAATTACTTTAATAGTAGTTGCTATTTCCATAATTCTTTCATTTAATGTAAATAGATTTACAGAATTAGTTGAAAAAGATGTAACTATAGTAGCGTTCTTAAATGTTGATGTAACAGATAGTGATAAACAAGATATTTCAGATAAATTAAATAAAATGCCTAACATAGATAAAGTAACATTTAAATCAAAACAAGAGATATCTAAAGAAATGATGGATTCAAGTGAAACACTAAAAAATATTATGTCAAAATGGTCTGACTCAGAAAGCCCTATTCAAGATACTTTTCAAATTAAAGTAAAAGATATTAACAAAATAGGAGATACAGCTAAAAGGATAAATGAAATAGACAAAGTAGAAATTGTTAAATATGGAGAAGGAATGGTAGAACAATTAGTATCTGTATTTGATATAGTTAGAAAACTAAGTATAGGTGCTGTAATAGCATTAATAGTAGTAACAGCATTCCTTATAATAAATACAATTAAAATAACTATTTTCTCAAGAAGAAGAGAAATAGAAATAATGAGACTAGTTGGAGCATCTAATTTAAATATTAAAATACCATTTGTAATAGAGGGTTTAATATTAGGAATATTAGGATCAATAGTTCCAATAATAACAACTATCTATGGTTATACAGCTGTTTATGATAGATTAGGTGGACAATTATTTACACCAGTAATTAAATTAATTAATCCAACTCCATTCGTATATCATATATCAGGAATATTAATAATAATTGGTATGATAGTTGGTATGATAGGATCATTAAGTGCTGTAAGAAAATATTTAAAAATATGATTTATATCATATTTTTTTTATTACTTCATAAAATTAACTGGTGATAATATGGATTTTAAAATAGGTGATATAGTAACTCGTAATTCATATAATAATGATACTATTTTTAGAATAACAAATATAGAAGATGATATTTGTTATTTAACAGGAATTAATATTAGATTGTGTGCAGATGCAGAAAAAGAAGATTTAAAAAAATATGAAGATGATATAGATAGAGATGAAGAATTTTTAAAAAATATAGAAAAAAAAGAATTAAATAGAGATGATTATTTTTATCTTCCAGGTAAAATCCTTCATATAGATAGTGATAAAGAATATTTAGATAGATGCTTAAAATATTATGATAACTATAACATTATGGCTGCTGGAATACTATTAACAGAAAGTGAAATACCAAATAAAATGAATGAACTACTTAAAGAATATAATCCAGATATAGTAGTAATAACAGGTCATGATGCATATTACAAAAAAAGAAAAAATGAACAAAATATTAATTATTATAAAAATAGTAAATATTTTAAACAAGCAATAGAAGAAGCAAGAAAATATGAAAAAAGTCATGAAAAATTGGTAGTGATAGCGGGAGGATGTCAATCTGATTATGAAGAATTAATAAAGGCAGGTGCCAATTTCGCATCATCTCCTAAAAGAGTAAATATTCATGCATTAGATCCAGCAATAGTCGCAACTAAAATGAGTTTATCAGATATTGCAAAAGATATTGATATAAAAAATATATTGGAAGATACTAAATATGGTTCAAATGGTATAGGAGGTATTATAACAAAAGGTACAATGCATATAGGCTATCCAAGATAGGGGGAATTATGACAATAAAAAAAATTAAAGAAGAATTAATTAATCATATTGGAAAAAATGCAACCATAAAATGTGATTTAGGCAGAAATAAATTTGAAGAATATGATGTAGTAATAAAAAATATATATAATCATGTATTTATTGTAAAGTTAAAAAATGATGAATTAAAGTCTTTTTCTTATACTGATGTAATAACTAAAACAATAAAAATAAATTATTAAAAAAATATTGATTTTCTTAAAATTATAATGTAAAATGAAATTAGATACAATACTGAAGGGAGAATTAATATGAAGATAACATCTGTAAACGTTCGTGTAACTGACAAAGAAGACTCAAAAATGAAAGGAATCGCATCTATTCTACTAGATGATTGTTTTGCAATTCATGACATTAGAATAATTGAAGGTGAAAAAGGTTTATTTATAGCTATGCCAAGTCGTAAAACTCCAAGTGGTGAATATAGAGATATAGCACATCCAATTACACCAGAATGCAGAAAAATGTTTGAAGATGCAGTACTAGAAGAATACAATAAACAATTAAACGCTTAATGCGTTTTTTTTGTTCTAAAAATAAAATATTAGAATATACTTTATTGGGTGATAAAATGGATGAAGCAATAAATGTAGGAAGTCATAGTATTACAATAAATGAAAGAAAGAATTTAGTTATAACAGGAGTAAAAAAAATAGATAGTTTTGATGACGAAGAATTTCTTTTAGAAACTAATATGGGTTATATTATTATAAAGGGTAAAGAGTTAGAAATCATAAAATTAGATACATATCAAGGTAATATTTCTATTAAAGGTAGAATTAATAGTTTAACATATGCTGAAAATTCAAATAAAAAAGATAAAGAAGATTCTTTAATTGGAAAACTATTTAAATGAGTTTAAAAATACAAATATTATCTTTAATAGTGTCATTTATTTATGGAATTTTCTTTAAAATTATATTAAGCATAAACTATAAAATAATCTATAATGAAAAGAAATTAATACAAATATTTGGTTCTTTTCTTTTTGTTATAGCTAATTCATTATTGTATTTTTATATACTTCTTAAAATAAATAATGGAGTAGTTCATGTATATTGTTTATTAATGCTTTTATTGGGTTATTTGTTCAAGAAAAAAATACATATAAAAAAAATATAAAAAAAGTATAGAAATTATACTTTTTTACTTTAATTTTAACCAAAAAAGTGATAAAATTGATAATAGGTGATACTATGAAAAAAACTAAGATAGTCACAACAATAGGTCCATCTAGTAAAGATAGAATAATACTAGAAGATATGATTTTAAATGGTATGGATGTTGCTCGTTTTAATATGAAGTATGCATCACTTGATTTTTGTAAAGATGTTATAACAAGAATTAAAGAAATTGATAAAGAATTAAAAACAAATACATCTATTTTAATGGAATTAGAAGGTCCATTAGTTACAACACATAATTTTGAAGAAGGTCAAGTATTTTTAAAGCAAAATGATAAAATCAGAATCTATATGGATAAAGTATTGGGTGATAAAACAAAGTTTTCAGTATCATATAAAAATTTAATTGATGATGTAAAAACAAATACACTAATAAAAGTTAATGGAGACGTAGAACTTAGAGTGTTAGAAAAAAAAGATGATTCAATTATTTGTGAAGTTATAAAAGAAGGAATAGTAGTTAATGATTCAAAAGTAAATGTAATTGATACAAAACTAAATATGCCTTTTATAACAAAAAAAGATAAAAAATGTATTGAATTTGCATGTGAAGAAAATATTGATTATATAGGATTATCAATGGTTACAAATTCAGAAGATATTTTAAGCGTAAATGATTTATTAATAGAATATAACAACGATCATATAGAAATCATTACTAAAATAGAAAAAATAGAAGCAATAGATGAATTAGATGAAATAATAAAAGTAAGTGATGGTATTATTATTGATCGTGAATCACTTGGAATAGAAGTACCACCTGAAAGAATTCCATCAATTGTTAGAACAACAATTAATAAATGTCATTTACAATCAAAAATAAGTGTAATTATAACTGAAATGGAATCTGATAATGAAAGTATAAAACCAACTAAAACAGAAATAAGTGATATTGCTAATGTTATAGCTGATGGTGTAGATGCTGTAGTGCTTACAGGAGAAACTACTATTGGTAAATATCCAGTTGGTACAGTAAATACTATGAAAAAAATCTTAGAAGCATCAGAAATAGATGTTAATTATAATGAATTTATAGATAAGGCAATGCGTACTGAAAATAATGATATAACAGGAACAATTGCTTATAGTGTAGTAGAAGCAGCTGAACGATTAAGATGTATCGCAATAGTTATTCCAACTATGAATGGTTATACAGCAAAAAAAATAAGTAGATATAGACCAAGATGTCCAATTATAGCGTTAACGCCAAATCCTGATACGGCTAAATCACTTGGAATGTTCTATGGAATATGTCCAATATTAATAGAAGATGTAAAGTCATTTGATATGATGACTAAAATTTCAAGAAATATTATTGATAAAAAATTCAATGTTACAGAAAATGATAAAATAATTATTACAGGAGGATATCCTTTTAAAGAAGTAAAACATACTAACTTTATGAAAATAGAAGAATTATAGAAAGAAAATGGGGTTGATAACATGGATGAATTCATGAAAGAATACTCTAGATCTATCTCTGTTAAAGAGAATATTGTTCAAGGACCTAATTTCCGATTTACAATACTTACACCAAGACTTATTAGAATGGAATATAATGAACAAGGAATTTTTGAAGATAGACCTACACAATTTGCTAAATATCGTGATAATGAACATATTAAGTTTGAATATCAAGATAATGATAAATATATACTTATTAGAACTAAGTATTTTCAAGTTACATATTTAAAAGGCAAAAACTTTAATGGTGGTAAGGTAAATCCTACTGCTAATTTAAAGGTAGATTTACTTAATTCTAATAGAACATGGTATTATGGACATCCAGAAGTAAGAAACTATGGAGCTCCATCATATTCACTTGATAATTCTAATAATAAGTTAAGTATAAAAAGAGGATTATATTCTATTGAAGGTTTTGCTTCTTATGATGATTCAGATAGTTATTTAATAGATGAACAAAACAATTTAGTACCACGTAAGAATAAAGGTATAGATATATATTTATTTATGTATTTAAATGATTTTTTAGGGGCACTAAATGACTATTATTATTTAACAGGATATCCACCATTAATACCAAGATATGCTCTAGGTAACTGGTGGAGTAGAAGTGAAAATTATAATGATAAAAGTTTAAAAGTATTAGTAGATGAATTTAGCGATAAAGAAATACCATTATCAGTTGTATTATTAGATAATGATTGGCATGTAAATAATTTTCAAAATAAAAAAATAGATTCAGGATTTACATGGAATTATTCAAATTTTAGTAATCCTAAAGCTATGATAGATTATCTACATTCAAAAGGAATAAGATTAGGATTAAATATTGATCCTAGTATGGGTATATTTCCATATGAAAAAAATTATGAACAATTATGTAAAATAATGAATATTCAACCTGGAAGTGTTATTCCATTTAATGCATTTAATTTCAATTATATAAAATTATATTTTAACTATTTAATTCAACCATTAAATAATGATGGGGTAGATTTCTTTTGGATAGATACAAATGATGTTAAACAACATGATATGTTGTGGGCATTAAATTATTATCATTATCAATATGAATCAATTGATTATCGTAGAAGACCATTTATTATGACAAGAAATTCTAATATTGCAGAACATAGATATCCAATTACATATTCAGGTAAATCAGTAGTTAGTTGGGATACATTAAAGATGATTCCAAAATATAATATGTATGCTACTGATAATGGAAATACGTTCTGGGCACATGATATTGGTGGATATCATCTAGGTATGGAAGATAATGAATTATATACAAGATTTGTTCAATTAGGAACATTTAGTCCAATATTAAAATTTGGTAGTTCAGGTGGAAGATTTTATAAAAGGGAACCTTGGAAATGGAGTTTCAAAACATTTAAAATTGCAAAAGACTATTTAAAATTAAGACATAGCTTAATACCATATTTATATTCAGAAGCATATAAATATCATAAAGAGGCTAAACCCTTAATAATACCACTTTATTATGAACAACCAGAAGCATATGATGACCCATTATATAATACAGAATATTATTTTGGTAGTGAATTCTTCGTATCACCAATATTAAAATCAAAAGATTTTATTATGAATAGGGTTATACATAAATTCTATTTACCACAAGGTATTTGGTTTGATTATGTAACAGGAAAGAAATTTGTTGGTGGAAAACAATATTTATCATTCTTTAAGGATCAAGATTATCCAGTATATGTTAAAGAAGGAGCAATTATTCCTTTAGGACATAATGATAATATGAATGATACAACACCACCAAAAAATATGGAAATACAAATATTTCCAGGAAGAAGTAATTCCTATAAATTATATGAAGATGATGGTATAAGTGAATTATATAAAAAGGGTTATTATTTACTTACTTCTATAGATTATACATATCGTAAAAATAATTATACAGTTATTATAAGACCACTAGAGGGAAAAAGTGGAATAGTACCAGATAAGAGAAATTATAAATTTACTTTTAGAAATACTAAATATGCTGATGATGTAGAGGTATATGTAAATAATACTAAAGTACCATTTACTAAATATGATAAAAGAACAAGCTTTATAGTAGAAGTAAATAATGTTTCAACTACTTCTCAACTTACTGTTATTTGTAAAGGTTCAGATATTGAAATATCTGCTGAAAGAATCTTTATGGATGATATTGAATCAATTATTTCTGACTTACAAATCGCAACTGCAATGAAAGATAAAATATTTGCTATTTTAGATAGTGATTTAGAAATAAAGAGAAAGAGAATTGAAATAAGAAAACTTGAAGGAAAGGGACTTGAAAGAAAGTTTATAAAGTTATTCTTAAAATTAATTGAATACTTAGAAATGTTTTAAAAGCACATAATTGTGCTTTTTATTTGACAAATAAAAAATATCATGTTATTATTTAACCAGAAAGGGAGAGATTATTATGTTTAATTTAATAACTAATAATTTTTATCATTATCATAATAGTCTGCACTTGTTAATACGACATTAATGTTCGTAGGTACAAGTGCTATTTGTAGTGCTTGTATCTAGCTATAAATATAAACTATTATGCTATACAAGTACTACTTGTGTAGCATTTTTTTGTTAAAAAAATTAAATAGGAAGGAAGATTATTATGAAGATAGGAATATCAAAAGGAAGAATAGAAAAATTATTTTATAAAAGGTTAATTGAAAAAAACATTATTGATAGTTATGATACTAATTCAAGAAAATATGAAGTAGACATTGAAGATTATGAAATTTATCCATTAAAATCATATGACATTATACCATTACTTGATGAAGGATGTATTGATATTGGAATACTTGGTAGTGATATTATTGATGAATATAATAGTAGTAATATTGTAAATATATGTGATTTTGATACTAGTAAATGTAGTTTTATGTTAGCAACTACTCCTAATAAGAAATTATCTAGTATAAATACAGTAGCGACTAAATATCCAGGTATTGCTAAAGAATTATTAAAATCACTTGGTTTAAACTGTGAAATAAAAATAATGAATGGATCAATTGAAATAGCTCCTAAACTAAATTATGCAGATGCTATTATTGATATAGTTGAAGCAGGTGATACATTAAGAGCTAATGGATTAATAGAATTAGTAAGATTTAATAGTATACAAACAAAAATTATATCTAAAAAAGAAAACAAAAATAATATTAAAATAAAAAAATTTATAAAAAGAATAGGGTGATTGTATGAAAAATGAAAATTTGACAAATTAGTAATAAATAGTATAATAAGCATATCTTGAAAGGGGAAAACCGTATATTTTCAAGATTATAGAATGAAAGCAGGGGTATTAATGACTATTTTGTTATTAATGTTAATAAAAAAGGTAATGAATAAAAATCTAGCTTAATATAGCTGGATTTTATTTTTGTGCTTGACAAATAAAAAATATAGAGTAAAATACTAAACAAGTGAGGGGATATAAGGTAACGAGCTATCCCGGGTGAAGAGCCTACACAATTTAAAAAATTGGAGTCACGAATTATATATTCGTGGCTTTTTCTGTTTCTACACGAATAAAAAGGATTTATTAAAAAGCGAGTGTGTATAAGGTAACGAGCTACACAGGATTAATATCTACACGTTTAAGTACGGAGTCGCTTCATAGTAATATGAGGAGATTC
>OMSK01000025.1 GCA_900313725.1 uncultured Bacillota bacterium
CTTTTATATTAATTAATGATGCATCTAAACATTTAAAATCAATATTATTAACATTATTTATTTCTTTATTTATAAAAGCATCTTCTACCGCATATTTATTTATTTCAATACCATATACCTCTTTACAATATTTACTAACATAAATACCTATAGTACCAGTACCACAATATAAATCAAGTACTCTATCATTATTTGGTTCTAGATATTCTAATACTTTATCATATAACCTTTTAGCTTGAACGGTATTAATTTGAAAAAAGGAATCAGGTGATATTTTAAATTTATAATCACCTATCATATCAAATATATATCCTTTACCATAGATAGTTTTATATTTTTTATTATAATAAATAATAATATTAGTAGTTATATCTTTTAATTTATCTATATAATATTTTTCATCTATATCATTACCTTTTATAACTATCATAGAATCGTCTAAATAACGAGAAGTTCTAACTACTATTTCATAAACATTAGATAAATCTAATTCTTTTAAATAACTAAGTATTTCATTAATCTTTTCATCAACTATTAAACATTTATCAATAGAAATAATCTCATTACTTTTTTTACCATAGTATCCGACTTTACATTTAATATGAAATGTAGCTTTATTTCTATAATTAATAACACCATTACCGACAATAGGTTTAATAACATTTACATTAATACTACTAAATTTTTTAATAATTTGTTTTACTTTATCTTCTTTATACATTAATTCATCTTCATAACAAATATGTCTTAAATCACAACCACCACATTCTTTATAAAAAGGACAATTAGATTCTATTCTTTTATTAGAAGTCTTGATATACTTTATAACATTACCTTCCATAAATTTTCTATTTTCATAGATTATATCTACATCAACTAATTCATTTGGTAAAGCATCATAAACAAAGATAGTTTTATTATCTATCTTTCCTATTCCTCTTCCTTGATGATCTAACCTATCAATTAAAACTTCCATTTAATCACCAATATTATTATACCAAAAATACATATTAATGTCATATTTTGTTAATAATAAATTAGAGGGATATTATGATAAGTAAAAATATAAATGAAAATATTAAATATATTAAAAATAAATTTGGTAATAGTAGTGATATAAAATATCGAACAATAAAAAATATAACTTATATATATTTAGAATCAGTATCTAGTGGTGAATTAATAAGTGAATACTTAATAAAAAGTATATTAAATAATAAAGAAATATATAATAGTAGTTTATCTATTTTAACTACTATGGAAGAAATACTATATAATTTATCTTCAGGTTTTACAATTGTATTTATTAAAAATAAAGTAATATCTATTGAAACAAAATCAATATTAGATAGAGGTATAAATGAATCAACAAGTGAAACTATTATTAGAGGACCTAAAGATAGTTTTACTGAAAATCATCAAATAAATATTGGATTAATAAGAAAAAGAATTAAAGATCCAAATTTATGGTTTAAAGAATTTAAAATTGGAAAAAGAACTAAAACAAAAGTAACTATGGCTTATATAAATGATATAGCTCTAAAAGAAAATGTAAATATTATTGAAAAACAACTAAATAATATAAATATTGATGGAATACTAGATAGTAGTTATATAAAAGAAATGTTAGATAATAGTATAACTTTTCCAGAAATAATGAGTACTGAAAGACCAGATTTAACATCTGGTGCTTTATTAGAAGGAAAAATAATTATATTAGTAGAAAATAGTCCATTTGTATTAATATTACCATCATTTTTAATTGATTTTATGCATAGTGCAGAAGACTATTTTGAATCACCTATAAATATATCATTAACGCGTATTTTAAGATTAATTAGTTTTATATTAACTATTATTACCCCGGCTTTTTATATAGCAGTTACAACATGGAATCAAGAGATAATACCAAATGATTTATTGTTATCCTTATCAAAAGGAAGAACTGGTGTTCCTTTTCCAACAGCTTTAGAGTTAATCATGTTGATGACAACTTTTGAAATACTTAAAGAGGCAGATATTAGAATGCCAAATGCATCAGGTACATCAGTTAGTATAGTTGGTGCTTTAATATTAGGTGAAGCCGCTGTAAGTGCCGGAATAGTCTCACCTATCGCAATTATTGTAGTAGCGTTTACATCAATATCCGGTCTAGTATTTACCGATATTGATTTTATAAATAGTATTAGATATTGGCGATTTATATTTATCATATTTTCTATTATTTTAGGATTTATTGGAGTTGTTATAGCTTCACTTATTTTTTTAACTAAATTATGTAGTATGGAATATTTGAAAACTCCATATACTATTCCTGCTAGTCCATTAATTAAAAATGGATTGAAGGATAGTTTTATAAGATTTAGAAGAAATAAAATAAATAAACGAACTTCTTATTTAACAAATAATATTAAAAAAGGTGATTAAATGAAAAAATTATTAATTATATTATTACTATTTACTGGGTGTAATTATAAAGAACTAAATAATATCGCAATTGTAACTGGTATATATATTGAATATAATAATCAATATAAAATTGATATTATGGTGTCTAAAAATAAAAATATAATTTATCATACAAAAGGTAAAACTATAAATAAAGCACTAGATAATTTATCTATCCCTAAACAATTATATTTAGGTCATTTAAATATTGTAATTATTAATAAGAATGCTAATAAAAAAATGCAAGAAATAACTAATTATTTTAATAATAACTATGAGGTTTCTAAAAATTTTTATATTATGATGAGTAACAATAATATACTTAAAATAATTGCAAAATTGGATCCTTTTCCTTTTAATAAAATAAGTCTTATAAAGATATCTGATAACCATTTAACCTATGATAAATATATCAAAAATAATTTAGAAAAAGGATATTCATATATTCCTATTGTAGAATATAAAGATAATTATTTAACAACTAAAAAATCTATTCTAATTAGAGGTATAAAATGAAAAAGTGGAATAAAATAAACCCGCTACAATACGGAATAGTAATAATATTTTTAATAAATTATAATACTTTAAATATGTCTAAAAATGGTTATTTAATACCTATAATAAATTTTATACTTGGTTTTATTCCTCTATTTATTTTTATTAAACTACTTAACTATAAGCCAGAATTAAATATATATGAAAAAATAGATCATGTATTTAATAAAATAGGATTTATTATTAATGTTTTTATTGGAATACTAATATATATATTAATTATTTCTACCTATAAAGAATTACTAGATTTTATTAAAATAAATTATTTATTTAATACAAATATATTGTTGATATCTATAATTATTTCTATTTCTTTATTATATACGTGTTCTAAAAGCTTAAATGTATTATTTAGATTATCAACTTTGTTATTCTATATTGTTTTTATATTATTTATAGTAAGTATTTTAGGATTGACTAATCAAATACATATTAATAATTTAAAAAATACTAGTAATATTAATTATGTATTTTATCCAATGTTATCCTTATTTTTATTATTAATGATTCCTAAAAAAGAAATACTTAATAATAATAAATTAACTAAACATATTATATTTTTCTATATAGTGGGAAATGTTATAAAAATATTAATAATATTATTTACTATTTTAGTATTAGGTATAGAATTAGCAAGTTTTTATAATTTTCCAGAATTTATGGTTCTAAATAAAATATCCACAACAGGATTCTTTCAACGATCAGATGGAATAATTGGTATAAAATGGATTTATATAATTTTTATAACATTATGTATTTACTTTAATTATATTAAAAATCTTTACAAACATATAATTAACAAACACACAGATTTATTTATTAGTTTATTAATTATTATTACAAGTATAATTTGTAGTATATAAAAAAAATGAAATTATATTTCATTTTTTATTTTATTATTTAAAAAATATCATATCTGGTGAACCAAATGCACTACTTACTATTTCGTTTAAAACATCAGTTGATAAAATTATTATTTCTTCATTTGTTTCCATATTAACTGCAGCATTATTATCAATAATTTCACCTACAAAATCATAAAATGAAATAGTCATTTGTGTTATAGCATCTTGATCATTTTCAAGTGCTTTTATTTTAATTCCTTCTGCAAATTTTTTTGTATAAGTACTTAATAAAAACTTTCTTGCTATTCTATGTGAATCAATAATATTTTGAAATATTTCTTTTTTATTAGAATCTGATACTTTAAATTTATAAGCATTTATATAATCAATTGCGTTAATAAAATTAATTACATCTTCAACACTATTATATTGACATAATTCATTCGTTAATTCCTTTAAATTAGCGTTTAAATATAAACAAGACATCTTATCTTTTCCAACAATTAATTCCGTTAGATAAGCATAATTGACTTCAGCAGAATAAGCATGTTTTAAATCATCATCACCAAAATATCTTTCTCGTAATAATTGTGTATATCCTTCAGTTAATCCAATACCAATTATTAAATCATCATTCCATTGAGCAAATCCACAAAAAACAGTATCATCTTTATAACATGAACTTGATAAATGGAATAATTCATGATATACAGCAGATTTAGCATTATCTTTTTCTAAATAAATTATATTATTAACTGGATCATAACTATTTTGATGATTTTCATAACCACCATCTATAATAATATCTAAACTATTAATATTATTATACAAATTAGTTAAATCTTTATCACTAAAATTATTAATCATAACATCAACAAATTTAGCAATTTCCTTAGATAAGCATTTTTTATTATCATAATTAATGTCATTATATAATCTTTCTGATTTTTTATTTGCTAATATCATATCATTATTATTCATATATTTCACCTCAAAAAAAGTGGTTATATTATAGTTTAAATAATACTGAAAGTCAATAAAAAATATTTAAAAAAAAATTAGATTTCTCTAATTTTTTATTTTATTAAATAATATACTCCTATTATAATACCAACTGTTATTGCTAGTAATCCTACAAATAATAATATTCGTTTTAATAGTTTTTTATTTTTTCGTTCTTTAATATAATTTTCTGAATCTTCAAAATCATCTTTACTAAAGTTAAGACTAGATGTAAAAAATGATTGATCTAAATTAGAATCAGTTTTATTTTCTTGATATTTTCTAGCTTGTTCTAATAGCTGTTTAACAGTTTGACTACTTTCTAATTTTTCATCAGTACTTTCAAGATTAAACATATTAAGTCCTAATTCTTCGTCATTCATTTGATTTAACATACTTGTATTAGTAATAGTATTAATCAACTCTTTTAATTCATCATCTTCAAAATCTTTATATTTATCTTGTTTATTTAATTTTAAATCTTTTAAAATGTTATAATTAGTATTATCTAAGCTTCTTGGAGAATCTTCTACAGGTTGTTTTTCTTTTGCTTTATTTAATATATCTCTTATATCATAATTTTTTACTTCTTTTTCAACAAAATCTTTTGTAGTTTCTGTAACTACTTCTTCTTCATCATTAAATCCCTTGAATTCTCTTCTTTTTTTATAATTTTCTCTATTTTTAATAGTATTTTTTAATTTAGTGATATCTATTTCATTATTTTTATCAATGGTAGCAATTCCTTCAATATTAGAATACTCTCCATCAGTATAAATATTATCATATAAATTAATATTTTTTTCACTTCTTTTTCTTACTTTAGAAGATTTATTATTATAATATTTCTCCATTCTGCTTACCATAGTATCACCTATTAATAATATAACATATTTTTTAATTTTTTTAAACCTTTACTTGCATTTAATATGGATTTTTTTTATAATTATTATTAGGAGGATTAATTATGGAAAGAATAAAAGTCGATAAAGATAAATGTATTGGATGCGGAGCATGTACTGCAATAGCTTCTGATGTATTCTCATTTAATGATGAAGGATATGCCCAAACAGATCCAAATAATAATATTATAGATAATATGGAAGAAGAAGTTAAAAATGATTGTATGGATGCCCTAGAAGGATGTCCTGTAGACGCTATATATAAAGAAGAAGTAGAAGAAGAAAAAGAAGAAGAAAACTAGTAATAATTACTAGTTTTTTGCTTCGTTATATAGTTTTTTAACTTCCTTAGGATTAAGTATTCTATATTCACCTGAATTTAAATTACTTATATCTAAAAAGGCAATTTTTTCTCTTTTAAGTTTTAATACTTTGTATCCAATACTTTCAAACATTTTTTTAACTTGATGATTTCTTCCTTCGTGAATTGTTAGTTCTACAATTGATGTATCAGTTTTTTTATCATAATTCTTTATTCTAG
The DNA here is from genome assembly GCA_900313725.1 of uncultured Bacillota bacterium. Taxonomy (GTDB): domain Bacteria; phylum Bacillota_I; class Bacilli_A; order RF39; family UBA660; genus OMSK01. Next base: position 6,294 of record OMSK01000025.1, read on the forward strand.
CCTTACATGGGCTAGTTTTTATATTATCTATTATTACTCCTCTTTGTAGCTTATTTATTTCTGCTTTACCTATTAATCCACCTATTTTTGCTATATATACTTTATTTATATTAGATTTAGGATGCATTATTAAATTGGCAAGTTCCCCATCATTTGTTAAAATTAATGCTCCTGTTGTATCATAATCTAGTCTACCAACTGGATAAATTCTTACATTGGAATCAATTAAATCTACTACAGTTTTTCTACCTTTATCATCAGATGAACTTGTAATAACACCTCTTGGTTTATTAAGCAAATAATATACTTTGTTTTGATTTTTTAAAGCATGTCCTTCTACTTCAATAGTATCACTACTATCTACTTTTGTACCTAACTCATATATAGTATTACCATTTACTTTAACAAGCCCTTTTGATATTAATTCTTCTGCTTTTCTTCTAGAACAATATCCACTATTTGCGATTACTTTTTGAATTCTATCCATAATATCACCTGAAATAATTATAATGGTTTAAATATAAAAAAGCAAGAAAAAACATTTCCAAAGAAATGTTATTTACATTTGTATCCACTACTAACTCTGTCTTTTTTAGTTTTACTATAACTTGCTTTTTTAGCTAAATCTAATTTTTTAAGATCAGCTTCTTTCATTTTTGGAACATCAGCAGTAATTACAATTTTAATAGTATCATCATCATCTTTAGTTTCAACTTTAACACCATCTATATTACTATATGATTTAAATTGTGATTCAATTGAAGTAACAAATAATGATTTATAACTTTTGTATTTTTCATCTAAAACAACACTGAATTCAGCTTTATAACTTTTTACTGAATCACCATTAAATGTTATTTTTTCTGTTCCTTTCATTTCCATTCCACTTTGAGTTTCAGTTCTTGTACATTCAAGTACTTTACTTTTCTTTCCACAACCAACTGTTAACCCTAAAGCGATAACTGCAGCAAATACAATTATACCTTTTTTCATACTTAACTCCTTCCATATAATATTTTACCATATTATATTATATTGTCAATATTATTACTTATTACCAGTATTTTTTTTAAATAAAAATATTCCGATTAAACTTCCCATTGAATCATTTATTACATCAAGCAATTCACCACTTCTTCCATCAACAAATATTTGATGTATTTCATCTGTACATGCATATCCTATACAAATAAATAAGCTTATTAAAAATGTATTTTTATACCCATATATTCTTATATAGTTATATACAAGCATCCCTAATATAAAATAGATTATAAAATGAGCAAATTTTCTAACTGGTTTAACAAATTTATTTAATATTTCTTCATCACTATATTTTTTATTAGTTATTTCTTCAATTAATCTTACTGTTTTTAAAATAAATCCATCACTTAATTTTGTTGATTCAACAGCTTTTTGATTTGAAAACAGAAAAATTACAATCATCCATATAACAACTAATGATAATTTTATATACTTCATTTTATCACCTAGATAATTATAAAATAATTTACAAATATTGTCAAAATAATTATAAAAATATTAATTATGTATAACATAATAATGGTGATAACTATGAAATATAAAATAGATAAATCATTAATTATACCAATTATTTTTTTTATAGTAATAAGTTTAATTAGTATTTATAGTTCACAATTACTGGATAAAAGTATTAACAATCTAGTATATAAACAAATAATGTGGTATTTTATAGGATTTGTTTTAATTATTGGTATTATGTTAATAAAAAATAAAAATATTTATAAATATATTTGGATATTATATATATTTGGTAATATTTTATTAATTTTATTATTTATATTTGGTAAAGAAATAAATAACGCAAAATGCTGGTTTGATATACCAGGTATTGGTACATTTCAACCTAGTGAGTTTATGAAGATTATTTTAATTATAATATTAGGTAATCAAATTGATAAATTTAACAATGAACACCCCATTCCAAGTTTAAAAGAAGAATTGATATTTTTAATTAAAATGGGAATTATTGTATTAATACCAAGCATATTAACTTTTTTGGAACCTGATACTGGTGTTGTCTTAATATACTTATTAATAACTATAATAATGTTATTTATTGGTGGAATAAGATATAGATGGTTTATTATTTTATTTACAATTATAACTATAACAATATTATCAATAATAATTATATATAAAATTAATCAAGATTTATTTATTAATATTTTTGGTTCATCATTTTTTTTAAGAATTGATAGATTACTTGATTGGCAAAATCAAAGTGGATATCAACTATCTAATGGCATTATTTCTATAGGAACAGCATCTTTTTTAGGACATGGATTAAATAATACTCCACTATATTTTCCAGAAGCACAAACTGATTTTATATTTGCTGTTTATTCAAGCAATTTTGGTTTATTTGGATCAATATTATTATTAAGTTTAATATTATATTTTGATATTAAATTAATAAATATTGCTATTAAATCATCAAATAATATTAGTAAATATGTAATTGCAGGTATTGTAGGAATGCTTATATATCAACAATTTCAAAATATAGGTATGACTTATGGATTAGTACCTATAACAGGAATAACTTTACCATTTATTAGTTATGGTGGGTCATCACTTCTTAGTTATATGATTATGTTAGGAATAATATTTAATATTTCTAATGATAATCAAAAAGAAATAAACTAGTATATTTTACTAGTTTAATTAGGAGTACAACTTTTATCATTTACTAATATATAATTAAATTGTCCATATTGATCTACTGTTACTTTAACATAATAGTTTAATGGTATTTCTTTATCTGTTTTTAAATCTTTAATTGGTTTAGATAATTTACCACTATCTACAAGTGTTTCTAGTTTAATACAATATACTGCATCATCTAAAGCTTGAAATGTTGCTTCATTTTCATTAACATATATATCAGCAGCATCATATATCATTTGTTTTGCAGTACTACTAATATCTTTTCTCTTATTATTAACACTATTTAAAATATTAGGAACTATAAGCAATGTTAGTACAGTAATTACTAATATTGTTGCGATTATTTCAATTAACGTAAAACCTTTTTTATTCATATCATCACCTACTATAATAATTATATATTTTTTTTTATAAAATTGCAATAAATAATTTGGTTTGCATATTGTTAACAAATGAAATAAAAAAAAAGCTATTATTCAGCTTCTTCTTTTTTAATTACTTCTCTTCCCTTATAAGTTCCACATTCTTTACATACTCTGTGTGGTCTTACTGTAGCTCCACATTTAGGACAAGTAGATGTAGCGTTTTCACTAATCTTATAATGAGTTCTACGCATTCTTTTAGTTGTTTTACTTGTTTTTCTAAATGGAACAGCAAATAATTGAATATCTAACTTTAACATGTTAACACCTCACTTTTCTTCAAATAATTGACTCAATTTTTGAAATTCAGGATTAATATTTCCTCTTGTCTCGTCAGTTATAAGTCTCCAGCCATCACCTTCAAGTTTAATATTTTTGGCTTTTTCACTAACAACTTTCATGGGAATTTCCATTAATATATTTTCCCATATAATTGGGAAAATATCAATAGAATTTTCTATTTTTTTTGAATTTTCGTTAATTTCTTGCAACATTTCCTCTAAATTACCGCTTATTTTTACATTAAATGGATAATCAACAGGATCTAAAGTAATCGCACAAGGAAGAACCATAATACCTTTAACATCCACATCAATAGTATATTCATTAATACTATCTTTAGAAATATTCCCATTTATTTTTACATTATTAAGTTCTATTAAATCTGTACCTTCTAATTCTTCTTTAGTAAAAGAATATGTTAAATCTATATTAATACTATCTTCAATATCACTTTTTAACTTTGTTATATCTATATCCATATTAATCGCTCCCATAAAAGTATAACATATAATTCTTTTTATTTCAAATTAAATGTGTTATTATATTTATAGGTGATATATATGAAGAGTGTTGGAATAATATGTGAATATAATCCATTTCATAATGGACACATTTATCATTTAGACAAAGTGAAAGAATTATATCCAAATCATACAATAATTCTTGCGATGAGTGGTAACTTCACACAACGTGGTGATGTTAGTATTATTAATAAATGGGATAAGACTAAAATTGCTTTAAAATATGGAGTTGATATTGTTGTAGAAATACCTTATGTATTCGCAACTGAAAGTGCAGATAAATTCGCATATGCAGCTGTTAATTTATTAAATGAATTAGGTGTTGAAGCAATTGTATTTGGAAGTGAAACTAATAATGTAGAAAAATTAGAAGAACTTGCAAATATTCAACTATACGATAAAAAATATAATAAATTAGTTAAAGAATACATAGATGAAGGTATTAATTATCCAACTGCTTTATCTAAGGCATTATTTGATATAACAGGTAAAAAAATAGATAAACCAAATGATATATTAGCTCTTTCATATATTAGAGAAATTAATAAACTAGAATCAGATATTAAACCTGTAAGTATTAAAAGAAATAATGATTATAATAGTTTAGAACTAAATGATGGTATGACCAGTGCTTCTTCTATTAGATATGCTTTATATAATAAAGAAAATATAGAAAATTATATTCCTGAAGAAACTGAAGAATGTTTAGATAAACCTGTATTTAATGAAGATTATTTTTCACTTCTTAAATATAAAATACTTACTGAAGAAGATTTATCTATATATCAAACCGTAGATGAAGGAATAGAAAACAGATTAAAAAAATATATTGTTAATTCTAAAAATTTGGAAGAATTTATTTTAAAAATTAAAACAAAGAGATATACATATAACAAGTTAAATAGAATGTTTAATCATATAATGTGTAATTTTACTAAAGAAGAGGCAGAAAGATTAGATGAAGTAGAATACATTAGAATACTAGGTTTTTCATATAATGGACAAGATTATTTAAATAAAATTAAAAGAGAAATTGATTTACCTATTATTACTAGATTTACTAATGAATTTGAGATGCTTAATATAGAATACAGAGCAACATGCGTATATGCGACCGTAATGAATGAAAAAGATAAAATTAAACTTATTGAAAGTGAATATAAAAATCCACCAATAATAAGATAAAAATAGTATTATACAAAAAAAGTATGAAATATCATACTTTTTTTATTATCTTACTACTACACGGAACGAAGAGTCGGTAGAATCATAACCAGATGCATACATTGATGCAAAAACACCTGCTCGAGTACCACAATTGTTATTACAACCACGCGCAACAAATGGAGCAGTAGTTTTAATGAAACTAAACATTTCTCCATACCAAGCACCAGTATTATCCGTCGTTATTCTTGTTTCATTCAATGCATGTCCATAGCAAGGATTTCCATTACATCCGTTCAATTCATCAATATTATTTCTATTACTTGGATTATCATATAAATTATATTTTTTTGCCTCTGGATAATCAATTCCAGTTGTTAATTCTATAATACTTGGATCTACACCAGAATCAAAAGTACAATTTGGACATCCAAACTTACCATTAAATCCTGAATTATAAATATTATGTTTTCCAGATAATGGTTTACCTTCAGAGTCTGCTCTTACTGCCATCATATATTCCCAAGCTCCACCTGCCATATCAAATATACCCGATATATTTCCTGTTGTTCCTTGTGGATAATCAGTTGCCTTACCATATTCAATTTGACAAGATGTAACAGAAGAAGTATTTTCTTTATCTTCATCACTTGCTCCACATCCAGTTTTATAATTTTTATTATTATTAATCCTAACTTTACCATTTAAACCGTATATAGAGTTTGTTAGGTATGCTACTGCTCCCCACTCATCATTTTTCATCATTGTTGAATTTGAAGATACAGTAACTGCTGTTTTATATTGTGTTGAAACTCTCATAGATCTAAGAGAAATTATTGTTGAATTAGAATTATCTGACATATATGGTTTTATTGTTGGAGATGAAACTGTTCCAGTTGTTTCAAATTTACCTACCCAAAAACCATTTAATTCCTCTGTTCCATATGTGAATGCTGGATGTGTTAAATATTGTCCTATTGTTGTACTACTTGATTTAGATTTATTTTTATTTTCAAATACTATATCTATTGTTGATTCTGTAGTATTTGAAAATAATTTATATTTATATCTTGGAATCCATACATAATAAGCTTTTATTTTATTTTCTGGGATTGTATCTCCAGCATTATATGTAGTATTATCTACAAGTACAACTGCATTTGCCCATTTTTTATCCGTATATTTATACCATTCATCTTTGATATCTGCTTTAGTTACTGTTCCATTATTGTTTATTGTAACAGGTATCATATCTTTTTTAAGAACAGGATCTGCTCCATTTAATTTAGCTTCTTTATATTGCGTATATATTATTTTCTTATCTACTGTTATAACTGGACGAATACCAGTATCATCATTTACTTGACGACTAACCATTCTACCATCTTGTATTACGCTCCAATTAGAATTTGTATTACTTGAAACAGGAGAACTTGTCCAATATCCACTTGAATTACTATCTGGATAATTGCATCCATAACTAGAACAATTAGTATAATCAAATAACCATGCTAAGCTTTCTTGTTTTGCTTTTTGTTCAGCTGTTTGTGATGAATAGTGTGTAGTATCATTTGAACCAAAACTAAAATATTGACTAGATGTTGCTGATGAGCTATTCCATCCATCATTTCCTGTTATTTTAGCTATTTCATCCGCACTTATTAATCTTGGCTTTGACTTCCATTTTGAACCATATATTAAAGCATCTAATTCTTCTTTAGCTTCTTTAGGTTCAAAATTAATTTCTGCAGAGTTATAATCAGTTTTATAAGTAGTATTATGATCAAGTATCAAATTAACTTTATTACTATTAACAGAATCATTAAATGCATACCACTTCATACATCCAGTTCTTGTTTCATTTATACTATTTTCATCATCATAATCACTACATGTCTTATTTGTTACGGGGTTATAATAGATAACTGTTCCATTCGGATAATAATCATTTTTTACCATTCCATTTATTTCATTTTTTACATCTTTTTTTAATCTATCTAATATTGATTTTCTATTTGAAAGCAATGTTATAATACCTATTAATAAGAATAAGAAAACAATTAATAATGCATACATTAATGTAGATATTACAAATCCCTTATTATTTAGTTTCATAACAACACCCTTTTCTACTATTAACATTTTATAATAAATTAGAATAAAATGCAATAAGATAGAAAAAAGATAGAAAATTTTCTATCTTTAAATTATCTTAAATTTGATTTTCCTAATTCAACTAGTCTTTTAGTCATTTCTCCACCTACAGAACCATTCATTCTTGAAGTAGTGTCTGCACCTAAAGATACACCTAATTCTCTAGCTATTTCGTATTTCATATTTGATAATACTTCTTTAGAATTTGGAGCTACCATTTTGCTTTTATTATTATTCATTGTTTTCACCACCTTTTACTATTATTCTAACCACGTATCAAATAATAATAATAGGTAATTTTTGTTAATTAAGCAATTTAATAATAAAAGACAGTATTAACTGTCTATTTTGATTGGTAACCACCCATTTGTCTTTCACCCATTTGTACTAATCTTTTAGTGATTTCACCACCAACAGATCCGTTAGCACGGCTAGTAGCATCTGGTCCTAAATTAACACCTAATTCATTAGCTATTTCATATTTCATTCTTTCAGTAACTTCTCTTGAAGTAGGTGCTGTCATTTTACTTTTATTATTATTCATTTAATTCACCTCCTGTACATTTATATATTGTGTACATTTAGTAAATTAATACATTTTTTACAAATATTCTTCAAACTTATTTTGTTCTTTAAGTTCTATTGTTTCAATATTATCTATACATTTATCAATCAATTCTTGATAATTAAATCTATTTTCATATTCCATTGCTCTATTTAAATCTGGATTTATTACAGGATGTTTTGGTAAAAATATTGTACAACAATCTTCATATGGTAATATACTTGTTTCATATGTACCAATTTTTTCAGAAATATCAATTATTTCTAGCTTATCCATACAAGCAACAGGTCTAATTACCGGTAAATTGGTTACACTATTAATGGTGATCATACTAGTTAAAGTTTGACTTGCTACCTGGCCAATACTTTCACCATTTACTATTACTTTTAATTTATGTTTTTTGCATACTTGTTCAGCTATTCTATACATCATTCTTCTCATAATTGTTATTATATAACTATCTGGGCAATTCTTATAAATAGCTTCTTGTATTTCTGTGAATGGTACTATATTTACTTTTATATTTCCTGAATATTCATTAATAATGGAAGCAAGTTTAATTACTTTATTTTTAGCTTCAACACTAGTATGAGGAGGAGATTCAAAATAAAGACATTCTAAATCAACACCACGTTTTAAAGCTAAATACCCAGCAACTGGTGAATCTATTCCTCCACTAAGCATAAGTAAGGCTTTACCTTGAACACCTACTGGATATCCACCAATTCCTTCTATTTCATTTGTATAAATAAATGTTCCTTCTATTCTTATTTCAATATTAATCATTACATCAGGATTATGAACATCTACTTTTAGATCAGTATTTTTTAAAACATGAGTTGCGATTATTCTATTAAAATCCATACTATGTATTTCAAAAGATTTATCTGCTCTTTTAGTATTTACTTTAAATGTTTTATAATTATTATTTATTAATTCTAATACCTTAGCTTTAATATCATCAATATTAGTATTCACTTTATGAGCAACTACTATACCATGAATTCCAAATACTTTTTTTAATTTATCTACAACTTTTGTCTCATCATTACATTCAATATACATTCTTGATCTATCTTTAGTTATTTTATAGTCAATATTACCTAGTATATTTTTTATATTATTTTCAAGTAAATTAATAAACATTTTTCTATTTGCTTTTTTTGTTGTTAATTCACCATATTTAATCATAATAAGCTTTTTCATCAAAATCACCAAGTATATTATACTTTAAAAATAAAAAAAAGGAAACAATAATATTTGAAAATAAAAATAAAGCTTATATTATTATTGTGTCTATAATATAATTATGATATAAAAAGTAATACTTGGAGGTAATACTATGATATATAATGAAATTATAAAATCAGAAATTTCTAAAAAAAAAACATAAAAAATAAAACTCAGAATATAATCTGAGTTTTTTATTATCAATGGTACCGGCCAAGGGACTTGAACCCTCACATCCTTACGGACAACAGATTTTGAGTCTGTCGCGTCTACCATTCCGCCAGGCCGGCATGTGAAATAATTATATCAAAAAATATAATTATTATCAATCAGTTTCTTTATATTTTGAATTAAATAAATCAACCTCTTCATCCGATACTTCTACTTCTTCTAGTTTAGGTAATTCAGATATATTTGATAATCCAAAATAATCTAAAAATTTATTGGTTACTCCATATAAAATAGGTCTTCCAGGAGCTTCACTTCTTCCTTTTTCTTCTATTAAATCTCTAGATACTAATTTTCTAATCATATGACTACTATTAATACCTCTTATTTCATCTACAGTTATACGTGTTACTGGCTCATTATAAGCAATAATCGCAAGTGTTTCTAATGCTGCTTGACTTAGTTCAGTTTCTTCTATTTCTACAAATTTTTCATAATATGTTCTATGTTCTTCTTTTGTAGTTAATTTTAAATTATTACCTAATATTTTTAAAGTAATACCTCTGCCTGGGTCAGAATAATCAACAGATAATTCACCAACTAATTCTTTTAATTTATCATCATCTATTTCAAGTAGTTCTTTAATCTGATTTAATGAAATTCCTTCTTCTCCTACTACAAATAGTATTCCCTCTAATACCGCTTTTAAATTCATTTTTATTCACCTCTTAATGACAAAGATATCTGTTCAAAATTATCTGATTGAACTATTTTTATTTCACCATGTCGAGCTAGTGATAATATTGATAAAAATGTTACTATTACATAATCTTTTTTATATACATCAAATAGTTCTTCAAAATTCATTTTTTTCTTCTTTTTTAATACACTAATTATTTCAGTACTTCTTTGTCTAACAGAATATTCTTTTTTACTTATTTTTGTATTTAATGGTTTTTCTTCTTGTTTTCTAACTAAAAATTTAGAAAAAGCTTCCATTAATTTATTTAGATCAACATCTCCTAAATCTAATGGTTCATCTTCATTTCGATATTCATTTAAATTATCTTGTGGTTTTGTATAGTAGTTTTTTCTTTCTTCTTCTAATTTTTCAAATTCATTTGTTACTTCCTTATACATTTTATATTCAAGTAATCTATTTATTAATGTTTCTCTTGGATCTTCTATTTCTTCTTCCTCTTCTTCTTTTTTTGGTAATAATAGTGAGGATTTTATTTCTATTAATTCTGAAGCCATTATTAGGTATTCACTCGCTACATTTAAATTCATTTCTTCTTGTTTTTCAATAAATAATAGATATTGTTTTGTTATTTCATCAATACTAATATTCATAATATCCATATCGTGTGTTTTAATTAAATGAAGTAATAAATCCATTGGTCCTTCAAAATCATTAATTGTTACTTGATACATATTACCACCTCTTTAATTATATCATTTTTAACCCTTATTTTTCAATATATCAAAAGAAAAAAGATACTTATGTATCAATTTTCCAATATCCATCTTTCATATCCTCCTACAACATTTGTTACATTAAATCCTCTTTTAATTAATATTTCACATGCTTTCATACTAGTTATTCCACTTCTACAATATATATAATACATTATATTTTTTCTTAGATATTTATCTGGTTCAATTATTAATTTTTCAAAAGGAATATTTATAGCGTTAGGAATATGATTATTATTATAACTTTGATTACTTCTAATATCAATAATATTATTTTTATTTTGTAATTGCTTAACAGAAATACTTGGTATCATATCAACCACCCACTATATTATATGTAATAATTTTTTTATAATAAGTTAGATAGTTTAGAAAAGAAAAAACCTATAAAAGGTTTTATTCATCTGAGAAGAAATCATCAAAGAATTGATCATCTGTTACATCATCGTAATCATCATAATCATCTTCGTCATCTACTGCACTATTTGAATCTACAACTATATCATCAGTAGTTTCTACTATATCATTTTCTGTATTTTGTTCAACAGTAGGAATATCAGATATAATTGGTTCTTCTTTTAATTCAGGTTGTACTAAATCTGGTTGCTTTTCTTCAACAATATTATTTACATCATCAATTATATCATCATTTAATTCTTTACTTTGATTATTAATAACTGGTGTTATAACTGGTTGAACAATTTTTGTTTCTTCTACTATTGGTTTTGTTTTTTCTATAGTTGATTCTATTTTTGATTTTTCTTCACTAATAATTGAAGCAGGTTTTTCCATAATTGTTTCACTAGTTTTATTAATATTTTGAATTGGTTTTAATTCAATTTTATTTGGTATTTCTTCTATTTTTGCTTCAACTGGTTTCTTTTCTAAGTTTACTACTACACCTGGAGTTTTAATTGAGGTATCATCTTGAATATCCTTTTTATCAATAGTAACCTTACCAGATTTTTGTTTAGCAAGTTCTTCTTTTTCTTTTCTTTCTTCTTCTTCAAGTTCCGCAATTTTCGCATCAATTCTTTTAACTAAATCATCCATATTAAATCCTGGATTAGGTTTAGGTTCTCTTCTTCCAAACATACTTCCTGGATCAAATCCACCTATTCCCATAGGAGGCATATCATTCTTAGAAGAGTTTCCATTTAACATATCATTTATTTTTTTCTCTCTTTGTGCTTCAACAAATGATTTTAAATCAAATAGTTTAACTTCTTGTTTTTGTCTTTCTGGATAATCAGCTTTTTCTTTTGACATACCCCATTCAATTTTATGATCATATTTTAATTTAGTTTTAAATGGGCGCATTCTTGATCTTAGAATTAAGGCTTCTTCTTCTTTTAGATTTTGTAAATCAGTTACTGTAACAAGTGGTCTTGAATCTGTTTTGTCATCTTTTTTAGATTTTACCTCACCACACATTTTACTTATCTCTTCTAGAGCAGCAAGTTCAGTACTTAACAAGTAAATTGTATTACTACAGTTACCTCTAATGGTTTCTGCTTTTTCTTTTCCATAAACATCATTTAATTGTGAAAAGTTTTGAATAATAAACGATAATCTAATATTTCTTGAACGAGCAGCTGAAACCATAGCATCAACATCTGATAATGGTGGCATGTTTGCAAACTCATCCATTAAGAAATTTGTTCTATATTTTAATTTTCCGCCTGGATTTTCTTGAGCAACTCTAACTAATGTTTCATAACATTGTTTTAAGAAAATTGTAACAAGTGAATGATATGTTTTCTTTTCATCTTGTACAACAATAAATACAGCGGTTTTCTTTCTACCAATATCTTCCATATCAAAATCACTTCTTGATAACATTTCAGATAATGTATCACGTGATGAGAATAATTGTATTTTTTGATTAAATACTGATAGTATACTTCCTTTTGTTTCATTTGGAGCAGTTATAGTTGAATTAACTTTTATGCTTTCTGTTGAAGTTGGTGCTTTACCACTAAAATATTCTTTCATATAGTTAGTTCCACCAAGTCTTTGTTCTCCAACGCTTGCCATATAATTTATACTATTAATATTAACTTCTTCTTCTTTACCATCTTGAAATAATGCCCAAGCAAGACCAGCAAAGTAGTCAGCTGATGTATTACACCAGAATGGGTCTGCTTTACTACTTTCATCATATAGTATATTTTGTGCTAAATCTTCAAGTAATTCTATTGATTTATCAATATTACCTTGTTGATATAATTTGTAAGGAACTGTAAAAGGATTCCAACAATTACCTTTTTCTGGATTACGAAAGTTAAGTATAATTATATTATATCCTCTTTTTTCTAGTTCCTTAGCAGTACCCTCATATAACTCACCTTTAGGGTCAGTTATAATCATTGATTCTCCTGCTTTAGCCATAACATTAATATAAGGGAATGATAATCCTTGTGATTTACCTGATCCAGTAGAACCAATAATCATATTGTGATATGTATTTGTATCAACCCATACCTCTTTACCATTATTATATATAGGAATTCCACCGCTTTTTATATTATCATCTGTTGGTTTAATAACCATTATTCCATCAGCATGCTTCATTTCTTTATCTTTACACCATCTAGAATATCCTTTTTCCTCTTTTTTACCAACAGCTACACCTACACCTTTTTCTCTTTCAAAGAAATAAGATGAAACACTTGTAAACGCTATAATAATAACAACTAAATATAAAATAATAGCTAAAATAATATTTTCTGAACTAAATATCGGAATTGGATTTAAACCATGTACTGTTCCATCTTTTAGAATAGACATTGCATTTAATACTCCAATTGATACTATATAAAAGCAAAAAATTGAAAATAATATAAACATTATAATATCTTTTGCTTCTGCTCTAAATTTAAGTTTCATAAGATACCTCCTAGGACTAAATAAATTATACCATAAAATTAATAAAATAAGTATATATAATGATAAAAAAAGATTACAATTTGTAATCTTTATATTATATTTTATTTCTTTTAGCATTTAGTCCCATAGCATATATTATTACTACTACTACGGCACCTGCTAATCCTCCTAAAAAGATAAATAAATATATGAAGTTAATTGATGATTTTTTCTTCTTTTTTTCTTTTTTAGGTTCTTCATATTTGGTTTTATCTTTTTCTACTTTAAATTCAATAACTTTTTCCTCTGTATCTTTTGTAAGAATCCAAGTATAAGTATCATTATCAACTTTATCTGCATTACTGCTTATAACTTTATTTTCAAATTTTATATTAATATTTATTTGATCAACAAATCCTTCATCAGCAATACCACTTAAATCATAGAATAAGCCAGATTGATTATACACCCCATTTGTTTTGAATGAATAATAATCATCTGTATCCTCAATATCAGCACCATTAAACATCATTCGAAAATATAAGAAACTAGTAAATTCACTAACACTTTTATTCTTACTTTTTAAAGTAACAACAACATTATCTGAATTATATTTTGCTGAAGAACTAAATTTATTTGTTTTCAATATATCCTTATATGATTGTAGTGCACTTTCAGTTGATTCCTTTACTGTATATCCTGAATCTTCTATTGTTTTATTTGGAATAGTAAATTTAACATTTTCATTTATTCTATTATCATACCTAAATGTTATGTTATAGTCTATTGTACAACCAGAAAAAAGTAAGAGAAAACAAATTGCAATAAATATTTTTTTCATATTTCCTCCTTATTTTTTTGAATATGCGATTGCCATTACAAAGAAGTCAGAATCTGTATAATTTGCTTTTGATTGTTGTAAAATACTTGCTCTTTGGCTCTTATATATATTAAATATTTCATCTATTGTATGTAATCCAGTATTACTACTTCTTGACGGATCATTTAATTTTATTTTATTATCCTTCATACCTACAAGTGCTACAAAATGATCTGGCACTAATAGTATTACTGATTTACCATTTTCTAAAGCATTTTTTATCTTAGTTTTCTTTTCTGAAATACTTAATGATGAATCTCTTGGGAATAATTGTTCTGCATTTAAATTATATTTACTTAATACCGAACTATTAACTAATGCTGCATCAGATACCGCTCCACCAGATGGATTATATGAATATTTAGATACATAATCAACTACATTTGATGGATTAATGCTTTTATCATTGTTAATTCCAGAAGCTATCATTGCAAATGATGTATATCCACAACCAGAAGAAGAAATAGTACTACTTGTTGAACATACTCCTTGTGTATAATCAGCACTATCACAAATCTTCTTATTTGCCCATCTCGAATCATATTGTGAATAATATGGGAAGGATTCTATATTTGCAGCTTTTTTACATACTTTAGCATTATTAAATGGTGATGAATTTGTTATTATTTGCTTTAACACTGGTAATGGATCTATATATCCACTTGGTGTTTCCAAACCAAAATGTAAGTGAGGTCCAGTACTATTTCCGGTATTACCAGAATATCCTATTAATTGACCACCAGTTACTTTTTCACCAACTTTGGCTATAGGTTGTGACATATGATAGTATCTTGAGGTATAATCTACTGTTCCATCTCCATCTAAATCATGAGTGACTATAACAGCAAGTCCTCCAGTACCATACCAACCAGAAAGAGTAACTGTTCCATCAAATATACTATATATTTCAGTTCCTGTTGATACAGGTATATCTACTCCTCTATGGAAACTTCCCCATCTTGGACCAAATGGTGATGAAATAGGAATTTCTGTACCAGATATAGTTACAGGTAAAGATGCTTTACATGAACCACTTCCATTGCCTGAAGATGTACATGTTAATGTTGATACCTTCGCATTAGGATAAGTTTCTGCTAACATTTCTTGATATGTTTTACCTTGACGTGCTTGTGCATTCCAACGATCTTGTTCTATACTTGTATAAGTAGCATAATATATATTATTACTATCTGTAATAAGTACTTTATCTTTTATTTCTTCTACAGCTTGTCTTATATAACTTTCTTGGGCTAATGGTGGTTTTTTCCATGCTTTTGATGAATTATAACCTGAATGGACTGTTCTACCAGCTGTTCTTGAATCACTCCAACATCCTTTATCAGGATCACAATATACCTGATCGCTAGTACAGTTTCTTATATTAAGAATTTTTTGTCCGTTTTCTTCTGTTATTTTTAAACCTACAACATATCCCATTGCATCAGGTCTTCTTAATGCATAGCTTTTTGCAGCTATGGCTTCAGCTTTAATTCCTTCTGCAGGACCACCTTCATTTTCGGCATATGCTACACCTAAAACATATTTATCAAAATCAATAATATCCTCACCAGGTATTGGTGTATTACCACCACATTCTAATAATCTTACTTTTAAATTACTTATTTCTTCACCATTTAAAACATAGTTACATACACCTATTTGTTCGTTACCACTATCACCTGAGCCTGCATCATATGCAGCCCATAAAATTGGTATTAATAGAATCAATATTACTAATAATACTCCTGCCCAAAAGAAGGGAGCAGTTGCAGGGTTAAGTGCTAATGCTTTTATCACCGTTGTAAATCCTTTTGCCACTGCTTTACCTGCTTTTTTAGCAGTATCTTTAGTAGCATCCCCAGCTTTTTTTGTAACATTTTTTCCTGTTTTTTTTAATTTATCTAACGGATTTAACTTCGTATTCTGTTTTTCTACATTTTTATTATTTTCTAAATTATTTTCTTCATTATTAGAAGAAGTTGAATTTCTTAATTCAACTTTTTTTCCTAATGTATTTGCGTTTCTTTGTTTTAATCTATTTGTGGCATTTTGATTATGATTAACATTATTACGTTGTTGTCTAATTTGATCAGTCTTAGTTTTAATTTGATTTTTTAAAAATTCTTGCTTTAAATTTTTATTATTATTAAAGCTACTAGAATCATAATTTTCTAATTCCACTAGTTCTTCTAATTTTTCATCAAATTCATTATTCAAAATACCACCACCAGACTATTTTATAATCCTCCGCCACTTCCCATTGAATCTAATTCTTGTTCAGTAGCAATTACTTCTATTTGCATTCTTCTACTACCACAGACAAATAATGCTTCACCTTGATTGTAGTGTTTAATGCTTTCTTTTTCATTATCATTTAAATCAATTAATTTTGATAAATCTTCAACAGCTTGTTTTTTAAGACCCATAACTAAGTAATAAGAAGCATTATCAAATATTGCCTTTCCTTGAGTTATAACATTTGGATCACTAAAATCACTAGGTTGTTGTGTAATTATTATTGTACCAGTATTATATTTTCTTGCACGTCTTTGAATTTGTGCTAAGAAATCTGCACCTAAAGTATTATTACCAGATAATAATACGTGTGCTTCATCAACTGCTAAAACAGTATCTATACGTCTATCTAATGTAAGTCCCCATGCATATTTTAATATATTAAAGAATAATGCATTTCTTATATTAGCATCAGCATTCATTAATTCTCTTATATTAAATACAATAAATTTACTACGTGGTTCAATTGTAGTATGACCATCAAAATAATATTTTAATTCTTTTGTAATTGGTCTTATTTTCATTTCTAAGATTTCCATAATATCTCTTTCATGAGTTTTTTCAGTCATAGATGCTAGTCTACCTCTAATAGTCGCATAAACATCTTTAAATGTTGGATAATCTCTTGAAGTAAATTTTGTAAAATCTGATTCAAAATTAATTCCAAATCTTCTATATGTTTCAGTTACTATTTCAGTAAATAGATTTAATACATCTTCAGTTATTGATGGATCATAGTATTTCATAAATGCTTTTATAGTTTGAAGAGTTCTTGTAAATACTGTATAACCAAGACCAGCTTGAGCTTCATCTTCATCAGCATCTAATACAACTTCAAGTGGATTTATCATTCCATAATCTCCACCTTTACCTAAGTCAATAAAGTCTCCACCATATCTTCTAACCATACCTTCAGTTTCACCTTCAGGGTCAATTGCTACTAATTGACAACCATTTCTAATATGTGTTCTAAACATTATCTTTTCAGCAGTTGATTTACCTGAACCAGATGTACCTAGAATAATCATATTAGCGTTATTTCTATTATGTTCTTTTCTTATTTTATATAAGAATTGATTAAATAGAATTACACCACCTGAGAAATCAACACCTAATAATGTAGATAGTCCAGGATCTTTTATACTATCAAATATAAATGGATACATAGCTGCAATTGTAGGAGATGGTATTGGAATACCTATTCTACTTTCAATTTCTTGATCATCATATATTGGTAATATTGATTTAAATACATTTTCTTGTTCAAAACGTAGAGGATATGCTCTCATTTGCATAGCTTCTAAGTAATTTCTTACTTGCATTTTTTTAGTATTTAATTCTTCTTCTGAATTAGCAGTTATCATAATATGCATTTGAAAATCAAATATTTTTGCTTGTGATGCTGCTAATTGAGAAATAAATACTTCTAATGATTCATAATCTTGTCTTATTTTTTCTTGATAAGTTAAATCTTTTTCATTTTGATATCTTTCTTTTAAAGAAGCAACTTCTTTGTTTAACATTTTTCTAAGGATTGTAAATTCAACAGGAATATGTTTAATTACCACTTTAATACCAGACATACTTGTTAAATTAGATAAATACCCTGCTGTTACAATTCTAGGATAAGATATAACTGTTAAAATTGTTGCATACTTATCACTTATAATAAAACTACTTGGTTTAAATTCAAGGCCTTTTGGAGCTATTTGTGATTTTATATTTGTCATGCGAATACACCTCCAAAATTAGTAGTTTGTCCACCATTTAAGAAGTTATCAAGAATAACTCTTAAATCATCATTAGTTACTTGATGAGAGTTTAATCCTGCATTGGCAAACATAGTTATTAATTGTCTAAGTCTTTTATTTAAAACATCTACATCTTTATGTTTAAATAATATAAAGTACTCAGTATCAACAACATTATTATTAGTAAAAGTATTGGCTTTTTCAATATCTTCTATTATTAATTTTCTTACAACTGAATCATTTGTCTTAGCATATAATAATTGTAATTCAGATAAGAAAACATTTATATCTA
The DNA here is from genome assembly GCA_900313725.1 of uncultured Bacillota bacterium. Taxonomy (GTDB): domain Bacteria; phylum Bacillota_I; class Bacilli_A; order RF39; family UBA660; genus OMSK01. The sequence continues at coordinate 25,074 of OMSK01000025.1, forward strand.
CAGGTCTATCTGCCGCAATAATCCAAAATTCATAATCAATTACATTATAAACATTTTGAAGGTTTGCGATTATAGCATTTTGTGTAGAACTATCAGATATAAATATATTTCTTGGAACAATCTTTAAACCAGTAACTTTTTCATTATTATCTAAAACAATCATTCCATTAGAAATATTTTTTATAGGAACATATTGTTCAGTATACTTACTTTTTACTTGTTTTTTCTTCTTTAAACTCATCTCTCACACACCAACCTTTCCAAATAAATCTTTGTCTTGTTGTAAAATAATCCCAAACCGACCTAATTAAGGTCATAACATTATGATAGTTAGGAACAGGAAATACAAGAAATCCTGTTACTAACGCTGGAGCTACTATCATTACTATTCTTAACCAACTACCACCTGCTGGTAAAACAGTCATTAAGAATAATGTAATACCTACTCCTGTACCAAACATTATTAAATCAAACTTATTAAATAATCCAAAATATAGTATTGATTTTTTTGAATTGGCTGGAATTAAATATGTTTTAGTATTTTCATCCATTTAGCTTCACCCACTTTTTATTATTATTTTTTTCTATTTTCAATATTTTGTCTAGCTTTGTCATAATCTTGTTGAGGAGCTGGATCAATTCGATAGAATCTTTCACGTTGAGCTTTTTCTTTCTTAATGGTATCAATATCTTTTTCGACTGCAGAAATTTCAGAACGTAATCCATCTTCATATGTTCTGTTTGAAGCATAAGTTTCAAGTGACTTGATAGATGATGCTTTACTATCTAGAGCACTTTGTACATCATTTAATTGTGTAACTTTATCATTATATGCTTTTATTTTAGCATCTAATGTTTTCTTAAAGCTTTCTAAGCTCTTTTCAGCACCTTTTACATCTGAATCTGCACTTTCCATATTAGCTTTTGCTGTTGCCATTCTTGCGCTTTCAGTTTGTAAATGTTTATTTAAAGCATCTAAATCATTCCTAATTTTAGCATTTGCAGCTCTATCTTTTGGATTAGTAGCATTTAATTCAGATTGTTTTTGGAAGATTTGTTCTTTAATACTATCTACATTTTTTTGACTTTGTTCATACATATCTTTTGCACTAACAAATGCTGCTCTTTTACCGTTAACAGTTGATAATGCAGAATTATATGAATTTTGTGCAGCATCCATGTCCGCTTTCAAAGTATTTACATCACCCTCAATTGTATTTTTTTGAGCGTTTAATGTACTTACTTCCCCATTTATTTGAACTTTTAAATCATCAACACTAAACTTAGTTATATCATAACCATTTGCCATTAAGTTTTGTGCTAACGCGGCAGTTCTATTTTCAGAAACATTTAAATCTGTTCTAAGACTATTTAATTGATCATATCCATCTTTTAATGAAGCTTTAGCCTCATCAACAGCTTCCTGACCATGACCAACTTTGTTCATAAGCATTGTGGTTGGAGACATTCTTCTAAATTCATTACCTGTTAAATTTCGATATGCTTCATTCATACCTTTACCAACAGACCATTTTTTATTTTGAAAACCAGCACTTGCTCCACTTAATGCCCCTAAAAATCTACCTAATTTTTTATTACCAACTTCAGAACCAGCTTTGGCACCTGATATAGCACCACCTATACCACCAGTAACTAATCCTGTTGTTCTTCCAACTGCGTTAGCAATTGCTTCCCCACCTAAAGCATCCTTTTTTACTCTCTTAAATGGATTAAGTTCAAGTCCACCTAATTTTAATCCAGGAATCATTTCTTCAATTAAGCTTGGCAATTTTTTAGCAAACATTAGTATACCAAATATTAAGAAAATTTCCATCATCAATGATACATCTTGTACACCTTTACTATCAAGTCCATTACAAACAGCTGTTATAAGTAAAATTGCAAAGTTCAATACGATTATTCTTATAAATAAACTTGCCCAAGTAGCACCCATTTTTTTTGCCCACTTGGTTAAATTATCAGAGCTTTTAGGATTAATAGAAGAAATAACAGGTATTGGAGCAATTAATTTTAAGAATAAAATTGTTAAACTACGAATTACTACATCAAAGCAAAAACTTATTGTTATTAAGATTGCAACAAATCCTGCAATTGTGGCAAATATATAATTAAAATCAAACATATATGTATTGTTTCCATCTGTATTTACCATATTGTACATACCATGATACATAAAATCTTCGGCTGCATTTGGGCCTGGAACTACAGATTTTAATGCTGTTTTATTATCAGCTCCGCTTATATACGTTAATTCGGTTCCCTCAATACTAGCGCCACAATAATTATATGACCTTAATTCAAGTTTAAACCCATAGGCTTTTAATTCTAAGCCACCATCATTAATAGCTTGTTGTTGACTAGCAAATTTAGCACTGTCATCAAGTTCCAATTCAGAATATGGTTGAATAAATGGTCTTAAAAGTAATAAAGCTATATGGTCTCCTTTAGAAAAGGTATAAACATATGATCCTTCATTACATAATGAACTCATATGCACACCATAGCCATAGACATCATCATCTATCTTTACTATTTCACCAGGTTCATTTGTCGCCACGAGTGACTCAATTACTCCTGAATCAAGTATATCTTTTTCAACCTCTTTAGCAACTTCAAAAACTGGGTTTATAAATACCAATATAATAATTGCTAAAAGAACCTTAACAATTATATTTTGAATTCCTTTTTTACCGTCAAAAGCTGATTCAGGATCAACTATAAAAGATAAAAAGGATAGTGTTAATCGAAATATCATAAATATGATCAAAATGCCAAATACTTTTTCAGCAATGGAATCAATAAAACCATCCATTCCAAAATCAAAACGAGCAAGTTGATACATAGTATCAATTGACCAACTAAACAATTTATATAAAAACTTAATTATGCCTGCAAAAAAATCTCTGATTGCGGCTTTGAAGCCTAATAAATCTGTTTCTTCTGCTTCTAACATATTAAATAAGCTCATATTTTACCTCCTCGTTTTTCAATTCATTATTTTACAAACAACCTCTGTCAAAGAAGTATCAATTATTCCTGCCATTCGTAATACAAGTTCTAAAATAACTGGAATTAGTACAAATAATATTCCTATTATAATTCTTTTTATAAATTTATTTTTTGCTTTTTCCATTTTATCGGAATCCCCAGAAAGAACAATTCCTAAAAAATCTATAACAGATAGAATTATTATTAGTGTAGGTACCAAAATTCTTAAAAGTGTATAAATTTTCTTTACCCATTCAAGTGTTTTTGTACCTTCTAATTTATCACAAGCATCGTTTATTTTTATTACTTGATTTTTATCATGACTTACTACTGAAGTTTTTAATATACCTAATCGTCTTGATTCATCACCTCTAGCGTATAAACTAACAGCATATTGAGTAGAATTTCGATTAAGATATAAAATTGTTGGACATGCATCAGGATTAACCAAATCTTTTTTTGAAAACTCTACACTTAGATTTCTATTTTCATAATCCCCAATTTTTTCAATTATTGATAAATCATTTAAATTGATTGAAAAGTAATTATCTTTTGCTTTATTTTCCTTTGCATCATCATATGTTGCATATATACATTTTGTACCAGATTGCCCACTACCACCACCTTGTTTTTCCTTATTGCAATCTGTACAAGATAATGCTAATGAACCACATCTTTCTAAACTATCATAGCAATATCTATTCATAAATTCATTTACAGAAATATCAAGTGTATAATATTTATATGTAATTGAATTAGAAACATCATAACCACTATAATAATATAATTGAGTTGGGCAACTATCATTTAATTTAATATCACTCAAATTTCCTATATATTTATAAGTATATCCTGCAAAATCATCAAGTCTTAATGCCGAATTTTCTACTGGAATACTTCTGTTATTTTTTTTATCATAAATACTTAACTTTGTACTGCCAGAATCATTTGATAATTCAATTTGATAATTTTCTGTTTTATCTTCAAAGCCATCATTAAGAAAAGTTGAATTACCTATTGAATTATATCTACATTGAATAGCCTCTACCTTTTCATTAATCATAAAAAAGCAGATAAATGCAAATACACTAATTATTAAAATTTTTATATTAAAAATTTTTTTCATATTACACCTCATTTGTGAAAATATACCACATATATTATAACATAAAAAAAAACAATAGAAAAGTCTTTTCCATTGTTTTAATATATTATTTTATATTATTTTGCTGGATCACATTTATCATTTATAAAACAATTAACACAAGAACTAACACTTGTTTTATTAATATTTGTTCCATCAGAATCTTGTGAAGCTAATCTTGAGAATACAAATTGAACTAAAGCAATTACAAAGAATACAACAACTGCATAGATAATTCTATGAATAAGTTTCTTTTGTGCTTCTTTCATTTCTTTTTCATCATTTGCCATAACAGCTTTTGATAAATCTAACATACCAAAAATAATTAAAATAATTGGAATAGCTATTTTTAAAATAGTTACAACCATTGAAATAGTACCTGGTATAATATGATCTATCTCCATATTTCCACATTTTACAAGTTCTAATGTATTAACTAAATTCATAATTAACCCTCCTCATCACGTCTAACAATATAATAATACTTTATTTTTAATAATTTGTCAACATTTCTTATATTTTTTATATTTACTTTACATTAGTTAACCTTCATAAATCCAAGTTTATGTAAAAATTCCACTAATTCAGGATAATTATTAGCTCTATCATTAAGTGGTCCTATATTATAGAATATTTTAACTTTAGTCTCATATTCAAAATCAGATATATCTTTATTATTTAATAAACTTTGATTTAATACAACTTTTTTACCTTGAATAGAAGTCAATAATCTAGGATTAATAACCATTAATCTATTAAGTTTTATTATTGAAGGTTCTATTAAGTATATAACATCATTACATAAACCAATAGCATTCTCACTATTATTAATATCTAATAAAATAATATTATTAGTTTTATTTTTATTTATAACATTTCCAATATTACTATTAGTAGCAGATATTAAACTTCTATCATCAAGAAATCTAAAATCAGATTTTTCTACCTCTATAGCTGCAACCTTATAATATTTTTCTAATTGTTTTTTAAGCATATATATTAATGTGGTTGAACCTGCTTGTTTTGTTATATTTTTAAATCCAATTACCTTACAGTCATCTGATTCAATGTATCTATCAACATAAACTGTATTAGATTGTGAATCATTTGTTTGATTAATAATCGGTTGTTCAATAACATGTAAATGTGCTACATCACGATAACTGTTTGGACTATTATATAAGTACATTATTCCTTCTAAATTTGTAGTAAAATTATAAATACCAATTGAAATTAATTTAGACATAAATTCAGGTGATACTGTTTCAGATTCTTCATCAAGCACTAAAATGACTTTATTCATATCTAAAGCCAATGATAATTTTTGTATTGTCATTATATCAGTATAATTTTTAAGTGCTGTTATATCTAAAATCATACGTTGAAAAAAGAAATTCTTAAAATTATTAATAATTTCTTCTACGTCAAATTCACCAGTCATTTCTTTTATTATTTCAATATTTAGATTTTCTAGCATCTGTGTTTTTTTGTTTGAAATAATTACATTCACACTGACCACCTTTTTCTAATTGCTTTTATTAAAATCATTAAAAGTATTTGTTTCCCCTCTTACTTCAAATTTAATAATATCACTTATTACAGGAAATTCAAATTTCATAAATGTAACAACCTTATAATAATTTTTACATTCATAAACACAGTAGTCGTAGCTACTATTAATATTAATATATTTACATGTAGTAGGAATATTACTAACTCTATTACATTTATAATCATCTTTTCTAACGTTATATCCAATATCTTTCATATATGAATCAACGCTTGCCTGTAAACTTGAATCCCATCCACCATATTCTTCTATTTCATTTACAATATAATTTTTTATTTTATATGATTTTGAATAGCTTATAGATCCTACAAAAAATATCATTATAACAGCAATAATAGAAGTAATCATCATAGTTAAAAGGGCATTACCTGTAGCTTCTCTCACTTATATCACCTCTACTTGCTAAATTGATAAATTGGTTTAGTATATGTTTTTACTGGAATATTAAAAGTTTGATTAATAATTGGAATATTAAAATTCATATATGTTACTAATTTATATTTAATCTTGTTATTACTTGTAGTTTCAGCATATACACAATAACTATAATTAGTGTCATTAAGATTACCTTGACTACACTTTTTTCCACTATTAACATATCCTAAACTAATCAATTTGTTAGATATTTCTTTTTTTGCAAGATTATTAAATCCTTCATATTTTTCAATACTATCTGAAATAGCATTATTTACTTTATAAGCTTTATAATAATTTAAAGAGGCTACCAAAAAAGCAAAGGTAACCACTATAAATATAGCTATTATATTAATAGTAACTGAAAAACCTACTCCCTGCTTCATAGTAACCTCCTATATATTATTTACATGATTCGTAGTTTACTGTACCTGTACAAGATCCACTTTCATCACAAGTAGCGTAACATGTTCCACCTTTCCATGATCCACCACATGAAGTACATGCAGAACTATTTTTAGTGCTTCCCATCATGCTTCTAACAATAACAGTACCAACACCTAATACGATTGCGATTAATACTATTGTTATAACTGTCATATTTGCTTCTCCAGCTGCTTCTTTCATTTTCTCACCACCCTTACTTATGAATAAAATCATAACTATCATCATATTTTTATATGATTACATTTTTATTATAACTCAAATATTTTTTTTTATCAATAGTATGTGTAAAGTAGTTTTACACGCTCATCATATTCATCATTGCAAACATTAAAAGTGCTAAGATTCCACCACCTGTTGCAAATAACATGATCATTGTTTTCTTTTCCATTGCTTCCAAACGTGCTTTATATTTATCTTCACGCATTTTGTTTTGTAATGTAGATACGTTCTTTGAGAACATAACTAATTGTTCTTGTTTAGATTCTTGAGCACCTAAACTTAAACGATATAATAAACGCATCATTCTCATTGAATCTCTAACTGGATATTCCTTAGCAAAATCCATATAAGGATCAATACTAGAATCACCGGCTTCAATCTTTTCAATTAATTTTTTTAAACCTGGTTGAAATATCTCA
>OMSK01000011.1 GCA_900313725.1 uncultured Bacillota bacterium
ATATAATGTAATCTAATTCTACAATTGTATCAAAAAAAGTACATATTCGTATCAAAAACGGACTAGAAATCAGCTGATTCTATCATGCCAAATGTTATTTAATACTAAAACACCACCAATTAAGGTAGTGCTTTTTACTAGTTATTAAAGTTACCGCCCCAAGTGCGAGCGCCAATAACAATTACAAGTAGTATAAATAATACTAAGATTATAGCTGCACCATAACCAGAGCTATAGCCATAACCACCTTGGTTACAACACCCTTGAGGATATCCACCATACCCCTAGCTCCCTTTACGCGTAGAAATTAAATAAAAAACACTAAAAAGCCTTATAATACAGAGAAAAATATAATTTTACATAGTAAATAATTATTTAGAACATTTTATATGTTCTAATTTTTCACATGGAGGTGTTGAAAGTGACAGTATTTACAGTTAATAATTAAGTAATATTATTTGTTTCTACAATATTATTGTATGTTAATAATAATAATATCAAATATCATTGTTTCATCTTTTTATATCGATTATCATGGTGAATCACACGATTATCATGGTGAATCAATCATATAGTGTCAATACACACAAATCCTTTTGAATATAAATTAGATTGGGGAGAAAAATCGTTTAAGTGTATGTTAAATATAATGAAGAACGAATCAAAGTATGAAAATACTAAATTTGTAACACCATCTATGTATTATTCAAATGAGTATAATATACTTACAGGGGTAAAAATAAATTATATTCCGCATGCTATAGATGTTTCGAGACTTACTAGTAAAAGAAAAAAGGAAGATATATTAAAAGATTTAAATATAGATTTGTCAAAAAAGATTATTTTGTTACCTAGTAGATTAGAGCCAATTCAAAAGCAGCCAATGTTATTTATGAAGGCTTTTTCAATACTTGATGATTGCATTAAAGAAAAATATACTATTGTATGTACCGGAGCAGATAAACAATATTTAAAATATAAACTTGACATAGAAGAATTTTGTAAGGATAATAATATTTGTATTGTGATAACTAGATTTAAAGATATGGCTGATGCATTTACAATAGCAGATATAGTTGCTTTGCCTAGCCAATCAGAGAGCTTTGGATATGCTGCTCTTGAGTCTTTATCACTTGGAATAATTACTATAATGAATAGTATTCCAACTTTTAAAGAAGTTGCTGATGGAAGTTTAAATAGCATATTCTTTAATAATAGTGTGGATTCATTGTATGAAACATTAAGCATGAATATAACAAAAAAACCACAAAGAAAAAGTCAATCAAATAATTGGCAAGATAAATATTCGTTAATAAAGTTTGGTCAAAGATATTTGAATTTATATAAAAAATAATTGTTTAGTTTACTAATTACTTAATTAATGATATAATGTTCTAGAAAATGATAAGGAGGCTAACTATAAAATGGAATTAAGAGATTTATATAATGCTAAGAAAATATTAACTGGAAAAACAATTGAAAAAGGGCAAGTTGTCCCTCAAGGAAATTATTATATTACTGTTGTTGTATTTATTCAGAATAATATGGGAGAATTTTTGTTGCAAAAAAGGGTAGAAAAAAAAGATGGTAAATGGGCAACTACAGGTGGTCATCCAAAATTCGGGGAAAGTAGTTTAGAAGGAATAGTTACTGAAATCAAGGAAGAACTTGGTATCGATGTTAAACAAAACGAATTAACATTATACAAAACAGAAAGAACAGAAGATGATTTTGTTGATATGTACTATCTAAATAAAAATATTAATTTAAATGATGTTGTTTTACAGGAAGAAGAAGTAGATGATGTAATATGGGCAAGTAGAGAAAAAATACAGGAGCTAATTGAACAAGATATATTTTCATCAAGCCATAGGGGATTTTATGATTATTGTTTAGATTTTCTAGATAATGATTAAATTACTTGTTAAAGGTTCTTAGAAAAATAAACACCACCAATTAAGGTAGTGTTTTTTACTAGTTATTAAAGTTATTTCCGCCCCAAGCACGAGCGCCAATAACAATTACTAAAAGAATAAATAATACTAGTATTATAGCTGCTCCATAACCAGTAGAATATCCACCTTGGTTACCACAACAACCGTATCCTGGAGCTCCACCA
>OMSK01000004.1 GCA_900313725.1 uncultured Bacillota bacterium
ACCATAGTTCTTAACTATAATACAGATATTAATAAATTAAAAGAACTAGTAGATAATAGTTATAAATTAGTAGGAGGTACAATATGAAAGTAAGCAATAATTGGAAAGATTATAAAATAATAGATGCTGGTAATAAAGAAAAACTAGAAACATGGAAAAATATTACTCTAAGAAGACCAGATCCACAAGCATTATGGCCAACAGATATTAATAAGAATTGGAATAATGTAGATGCTATCTATCACAGAAGTAGTAGCGGTGGGGGATCATGGGAATATAAAAGTAAATTACCAGAATTTTGGACAGTAAATTATAAAGATTTAACATTTAAAGTAAGTCCAACTAATTTTAAACATACTGGTTTATTTCCTGAACAAGCTGCTAACTGGGATTATATGATAGATAAAATAAAAAATGCTAATAGAAAAATAAGCGTATTAAACTTATTTGCGTATACAGGAGGAGCAACTATCGCATGTTCTTATGCTGGCGCAGATGTAGTTCATGTAGATTCAGCTAAAGGAATGGTAGAATGGGCAAAAGAAAATATGAAATTGTCTCATTTAGAAAACAACTATATAAGATTTATAGTAGATGATTGTATGAAATTTGTTCAAAGAGAAAAAAGAAGAGGTCATACATATGATGCTATTATAATGGATCCACCTTCATATGGTAGAGGACCAAGTGGTGAAGTATGGAAATTTGAAGATAAAATAATAGGTTTAATTGAAGCTTGTATGGAAATATTATCAGATAAACCATTATTCTTTCAAGTAAATTCTTATACAACTGGTTTTTCTAAATCAGTACTAGAAAACGTATTAAAACAAACAATGCTAAAAAAATATCCTAATGGTAATGTAGATTGTGATGAAATAGGATTACCTATCCAAAATACTAACTTAGTATTACCATGTGGAGTATATGGAAGATGGGAAAGTAAATAAAATAAAAACATATAATTATTTAGGTGATATAATGCTTAAATATAAATTATATGTTTTTTTATTTTTTATAATAGGACTACTTAGTATAAATATAGTTTATGCATCTAGTCATAATCTACCATTACTAGGTAAAGTAATATATTTAGACGCTGGTCATGGAGGAAAAGATGTAGGTGCTACATATGCAGGTCTATATGAAAAAGATATTAATTTAGAGATAAGTTTAAAATTAGAAGATAAATTAACTAAATTAGGAGCTATTGTATATCAAACTAGATATGGTGATTATGATTTATCAGTACCTAATACTATTAATAGAAAAAGAAGTGATTTATCTAGAAGAAGTAATATAATTAATAATTCTAAAGCAGATATGTTTTTATCAATACACTTAAATGCTGAAGAAACACATAAATATAGAGGACCTCAAGCATTTTATAATGATAATAATAAAAAAAATAAAGAACTTGCTATACTATTTCAAAAACAACTAAATAAAGATTTATATGGAAAAAGAAAATATAAAAAAGATAATAATTTATATTTACAAAAACGTATTAAAATACCTGGTGTACTTATAGAAGCAGGGTTTTTAAGTAATCCAAATGATAGATATTTACTTAAAACAGATGAATATCAGAGTAAAATTGTAAACTCAATTGTAAACGTAATACTATATTATTATAAATAATAGTACATTTAATAGAATATATGATATAATTTAAGTAAGGTAGATGATTATATGAATAAGATATTCAAAAACTTAGATGAACAAATTGAAATATTAAAATCAAGAAATCTTACTATTGAAGATGAAGAAAAGGCAAAAAAAGTATTATTAAGAGAAAATTATTTCTTTATTAATGGTTATCGTCATATGTTTGTAGATCCATCAAAAGGTAAAAAATTTATAGATGGTTCTACATTTGATGAGTTATATGCTACCTTCTTATTTGATAGAAATATAAGAAATATAATGTTTAAACATTTACTTATAGTAGAGAATAATGCTAAATCAATAATAAGTTATCAATTATCTAAAAAATATGGTTATAAAGAAAAAGATTATCTAGATCCCAAAAACTTTACTCAAGATAGTTTAAAAGTAAGACAAGTTCATGATATTATTACTAAAATGAAAAGACAAGTAAGATTAAATGGGCAACAACATACAGCTACAATGCACTATATAAGTAATTATGGATATATACCAATGTGGATTTTAGTTAAAGTATTATCATTTGGTATAATAGCAGAATTATATAATATATTAAAACCAGAAGATCAAAAAGCAATAGCAGATATATATAAAATAAATGCTGAAGATTTATCTATTTACTTATATTTATTAGCAAACTTTAGAAATCTATGTGCTCATGAAGATATACTATATGATCATAGAACACAAAAAGAAATACCTAACTGTAAATATCATCAATTATTAAATATACATATGACAGAAGATCATTATGATTATGGTAAAAATGATTTATTTGCTGTAGTAATAATATTAAAACAATTATTATTAAAAGATCAATTTAATGAATTTATTAGAGAAATAGGATATGAAATGGATATATTAGATGGTAAAGTAAGTTCAATACCACTTAATATTATCTTAAATAAAATAGGTTTTCCAACTAATTGGAGAGATATAATAAATTATGAATAAAAAAAGAGTTATTTTTAACTCTTTTTATTTATCTCTCCAATCTTCATATTTATCTTTAACTTTTTCTTTACCTTTATCCCATAAATCAGAGATTACTTCTTTACCATTTTCTTTAATTGTTTCTAATTTCTCTAAATTGTCATCACCTAAAGCTTCTTTTATTTTTTCTTTAGCAGAATAATAATAAGGAGAAACAAAATCTTTTACTTTATGATATTTTTCAGATAAGTTTTCTTTATAATCAGGACTATATTTACAAATAAATTCATCTATATTACAGAAATCTTCATATAATTGTTCCTTAACCCCTTCAGATAATTCATCGTATTTAATACCTTTAATTTCACCATCATAGAAGATAAAATCAACAAATGTAGTAAATATATCTTTACCTTTACTTTTTATTTTATCTATATTATCTTTATCAACATATTCATTTAATTCTTTCTTTTGTTCATTAAAGAATTCTTTAACAATATCATCTTTAGATTTCTTTTCTTCTGTAGTAGCTTCAGTAGTCATTTCAGTAGTTGCTTCTGTTGTTAATTCAGTAGTTGCTTCAGTAGTAATTTGTGTTGTAGCTTGAGTTGTTGCCTCTGTAGTCTCTACTTCTTTCTTACCACATCCAGTTAAAGATATAACTACAAATGAAGATGTAAGAATACCTAATTTAATATTATTTTTTAATATTTTTAAACCTTTCATTAATTCTAATCTATTAATATATTTTTTCATAATATCGTCCCCTTCGAATAAGTATTCTATCACAAAATGGGGAATTTGTAAAATTTGTGTTATAATTAGATTAGGTGATAGTATGTTGGATATTATTTACAAAACAGTAACCAATCCATTAATTATAATAGATATAATTTTAATTATTACATATATTATTGTTGCACCTTATATTAAAGATATAATTGGCTGGTTTGGTGAACATTGGGTAAAGAAAGAATTAAAAAAACTACCAAAAGATAAGTATAAGATAATAAATGATATAATGATATCTGTTGATAATAAAACATATCAAATTGATCATATTGTTTTTTCAAATTATGGTATATTTGTTATTGAAACAAAACAGTATAATGGATATTTTACTGGTAGTAAGTATGATAAGAAATGGGTGAGACATTCTGGAAGTAAAAAATACTATTATACAAATCCAATAAGACAAAACTATGGACACGTTAAAGCTATATGTGAATTTTTGAATTTAGAGGAAACAAAAGTATTTAATATAGTTTGTATTCCAAGTAGAGCTAAATTAAATATTGAACATGATGGAGAATTAACCAGAAATTATAATATAGCTGATAAAATTTATTCTTTTAAAGATGAAATAATAGATAATCCAGATATGTATTATCAAAAAATTAAAGAAAGTAATATTACTTCAAAGAAAGTAAGAATAGAACACAATGAAAATATTAAAAAAAATATAAAGAAATTTGATGAAAAAATGTGTCCTAAATGTGGTGGAAAATTAGTTGAACGTAGTAGTGATTATGGATTATTTATAGGATGTAGTAATTATCCTAAATGTAAATACACAGAAAAAATTAATCCAAATGATTTATAATTATATAAAGAAGGTATGTATATGCGAAGAAGACAAATAATAGAATATTTAAAATTAGATAATATAGATAAATATAGAGAATTTGATATTGATATAGCAATTAGAGGAGAAAAAATATATCAAAATAATAAAATAAAAAATCTTACTAATGAAAATAATAAATATAAAGCTATTGCACAAGGTACAGAAGATTATAATGTAGAAATAGAATTTGATGAAAATGATAAAATTAAAAATATGAAATGTACATGTCCTTATTACAAAAAAGGTAATAATTGTAAGCATATATCTGCAGTAGTATTCGCAACTAAACTAAGACCTTATTATGAAAAAATTAATAATTATATAGATAAAGAATTAGAAATACTTAAAACTAATTATAAAAATAGTAATGTAAAAAATAAAATACTAGAAAATAAAATAAAAATAATTGAAAATAATTTAATAGAAAAACAAGGGTTATATCAAAGACTTAATATCGCAATAGAAATCAATATAGTAGAAGAAGATTTAGAAAGAGAAATATATTATACAAAAAAAGCAGCAGAAGATGTTAAAAGAAGATATGAAGAAAAAATACAAGAAAAAGAAATAAGACAAAGACAAACAGTAAAAAGAAAAAAACATAAACCAGGATTATTATTTGGTTTATTATCTGGATTATTTTCAGTATCAAATGATGTATATAAAGAAACACATGATTCTAAAGAATATACAGAAGAAGAATTAAATGATTGGGATTTAACTGAAGAACAAAAACAATTAGTTAGAGAAGGTCACTATGAACCATGGAATTTTGAAGAAGATAAAAAAAGTCTTGAAGAAGAAGACTATTACTATGAAGATGATGAGTAATTATTAGGTGATTGTATGAGTAAACTAGAATTAATAAATGGATCATGTGTTGATCAAGATGTAGATGCGATAGTAAATGCAGCAAATAGAAATCTTTGGTCTGGTGGAGGAGTATGTGGTACTATATTTAGAAAAGCAGGATATCAAGAATTAACAGATGCTTGTAGAAAAATTAAGACACCATTAAAAGATGGTGATGCGGTAATTACTCCAGCATTTAATATCACAAATGCTAAATATATAATACATGCAGTTGGACCAAATTTTGAAAGTACACCTAATGCTTTTGATGAATTATATAATGCATATTATAATTCTTTAGTATTATTAAGAGAAAATAACTTACATTCAATATCATTTCCACTAATAAGCTCAAGTATATTTGGGTATGGATTAGATAATCCAGTAGAAGTATCAATTAAACAATGTATAAAAGCTTATAATAACTTTATAGAGGAAAACAAAGATTATGATTTAAATGTATTATTATGTGCATATTCAGAAAAGGAATATGTTGAAGCAAAAAAACAATTTAGTTAATTGATAATGCTCTCTTCCCCATAAGAACCGTAATTTAATGGTTCTTTTTTTTAATTTTAGCCTTTATTTATCAGTGTTTATAAGGCTTTTTCCTCTTACAACAAATTAATAACCAGGACCATTCAGGTACGAATTTACATACGGTCTTGCGTATCTGATTTTTTCGTGGCTACCAGAAGAGAGCAAAAATTGAATTTTTGTTACTAAAAATAAACAAATTTTAGATTTTTGTAATCAAAAATTACGGAATAACCGTAATTCTATGATATAATTAGATTATGATATTTCTTTAGTTAGAAATTAAAAGTAGTGGAGGTTTTTATATGACTGAGGAAACAAGAAATGAATTAATTAGGTTACTAACTTCCGGAAATAATATTCCAGATGAATATAAAGAAATTCTTTTCCCAACGATAAATAAAGAATATGAATTGTCATATTTTGGAAAAATGAAAAAAGAAGATATTTTAAAGGATGCAGATGGTACCTTTGCTGTTCCATTACAAAAGAATAAAACATTCATTGGTGATAGTTTTGATGATGATTGGGAAAACATGCTTATATTTGGAGATAATTTACAATTATTAAAAACTATATATGCCAATGAAGATTTAGCTATAAAAAATAAAATAAAAGGAAAAGTAAAACTTATTTATATTGATCCGCCATTTGCTACTGAAAGTGAATTTGCAAGTAAAAAAGGTGCTAAAGCATACAGTGATAAGGTAAAAGGAGCTGACTTTATTGAATTTTTAAGAAAAAGATTGATAATAGCAAGAGAAATTTTATCTGAAGATGGATCCATATTTGTTCATTTAGATTGGAAGATGAGCCATTACATTAAAATAGTATTAGATGAAGTTTTCGGTAAAAACAATTTTAGGAATGAAATTATATGGACTTATACAGGCCCAGGATCACCAGGAATGAAACAGTTCAATAGAAAGCATGATGTAATATTATGGTATTCAAAAACAGATAATTGGATATTTAATAGTGATGATATAAGAATTAAGTCTACAGTTCATGTTGGTGGTTTTAATAATGAAATGGATAAGAATGGATCAGAAAAGTATAGTTCAATTGGTAAAATACCAGAAGATTGGTGGAATATAGCCGTAGCTGCAAGGAGAAAAATTGATAATATAGAAAGAACTGGATATCCTACTGAAAAACCTATACAGCTTGTAGAAAGGATAATAAAGGCGGTAACTAAACCCGGTGATATAGTTTTTGATTTTTTTGCTGGCTCTGGAACTACTGGCTTTGTAGCAGAAAAATTGGGAAGAAAGTGGATTATGTGTGATATTGGGAAACTATCATATTATACTATTCAGCAAAGGTTTTTAAATATTATTAATTCAAAATCATTAATTAAATCAAATGAAAAGTATAATAAAAAGAACAAAACTTTTTCTACATATCAGCTTGGATTATATGATTTGGAGAAAACCCTAAAACTTGATTGGGAAAATTATAAAAAATTTGTTTCTGAACTTTTTGAATTTGAATTAAAAGAACTAAAAATATCTGGTATCAAATTTGACGGTATCAAAAGAAATCATTATGTTAAAATATGGGATTTTAATAGAAACAAGGATTCTAGCGTTGATGAAAATTATTTAAAAGAGCTGCATAAAAATATTGGCAGCAAAATTAATGGAAGAATATATATAGTCGCTCCAAGCAATAATGTTGATTTTTTAAATGATTATTTTGAAATATGTGGCATAAGGTATTATTTTTTAAAAATACCATATCAGGTAATAAAAGAACTACATAAGTATCCATTTCAAAAAATGGAGCAATCTAGGAATATAAATAGTATTAATAATATAGATATGTCAATTGGATTTCATTTTATAGAACAACCTGACGTTGAAAGTAGGATAGAATTAACAAATAAAAATATCAGAATAGTATTAAATAAATTCTATAGTAAAACACTAGCAGATAAAGATGGTAATGAATATAAAAATTTTGAAACCTTGGCAGCAATATTTGTTGATAAGAATTACGATGGAAAAAATTTTTTAATGACAGATTATTATTTTGCCGATGATTTAAAAATAATAGATGATGCAATAACAATTGATATTGAACGAACAAATAATTCAAATGTAATGATTGTGTACACGGATATTTTTGGAAATGAATTCGTTGAAGTAAAAAAAGGTAGTGATGAATAGGATGATAGATAATTATATATATAAAACAGATGATTTGATACTAAAAGTTAGCAATAATTATGATCATAATATATTAAAACTAGACAAATGGGATGATTATATTGAACAATTGTGTGAAGGAAGATATTATCAAATTGATGCAATAAAAAACGCTATTATTTATTTTGGTTCAGGGAACTATAATAGCATTGAAGATTTAATTTTTGAAAATTATCAAAAAAATCCTATTTTACATGAAAAATATAATATAGTAAATGATTATTATGACAGCGTTCAATTGAAAAATAAACTAACTGCTACAATTGATTTGGCTACTGGTACAGGTAAATCTTACGTAATATTTGGCGTTGCTCAGATAATGCTTGGGTTAGGATTGGTTGATAGAGTATTAATTTTGTGTCCATCTACAACAATCGAGGCTGGATTAACTGAAAAATTTACTCAACTATTATCGAATAATAATATTCAAAACTTAGTTCCATCAGATGCAGTTATAAAAAATCCTCACTTAACCAATGGAAATTATACTATTAGATCTGGTGACATTTGTATAGAAAACATTCATGCTGTTTATTCTAATACAGGGTCTTCAATTGATGATAGTTTTAATAATGTAAATGGTAATACGTTAGTAATAAATGATGAAGCGCACCATATTTACAATGCAAATACAGATAAAGATTTAAAAAAATGGAAAGAATTTTTATTAAATAAAAACTATGCATTTAAATATATTTTGGGATTAACTGGTACTGCATATGTTGAAAATGAGTATTTTAATGATGTTATTTATCGATATTCTTTAAGAAAAGCAATTGATGAACGAACTGTAAAAGATATTAATTATGCCATAAAAGATGATACAACATCTACAAAAGAAAAATTTCAAAAAATATACCAGAATCATATTAGGAACAAAGAAAAATATGCATTAATAAAGCCGATTACAATATTTGTTTGTGCTAATATATCCAATGCTACAAATTTGTCAGAAGATTTAATAGATTTTTTGGCCGATATAACAAATTCGTCTTGTGAAGAGATAAGCAGAAAAGTTTTATTAATTACTAGCAAATCATCAATAGATGAAAAAAACTTGTTAGGCAATGTTGATAAATATGATAGTCCAATAGAATGGATTGTATCAGTTTCTATGTTAACTGAAGGTTGGGATGTAAAAAATGTAATGCAAATAGTTCCTTGGGAAGATAGAGCTTTTAATTCTAAATTGCTAATATCACAAGTTTTGGGTAGAGGATTAAGAATCCCTAAAGAGTATTATAATAATATTCCCAGCGTAAAAGTATTTAATCATGTTTCATGGAGTAGGAATATTGCCAATTTGGTTTCGGAAGTATTAGAAGTTGAGACAAGATTAACAAGTTATCCTCTGACTGAAGGGTTTAGATCAAAATTTAATTTTACTGTAAAGAATATTAAGTATGATAAAGAAGAAATAGAGGTTTCTAAGGAAGCTAATTCTACCATAGTTGATTATTCAAATATATTAAAAAATGGAATAAAATTAGAATCACAGAGTATTGAAATTGAAAAAGGGACTACCTTTCAATCATTGTATAATTCAAGAGATATTAGTGAAATAAATTACGTTATTAGACGAGACTGCTATTCAGTAGATGAAATTGTTGATAAAATTATAATGGAATTTAGGGCAAGGGATTGGGAAGGTAAAATTTTGAAACTAGGTGAAGATCAATATACTCAAAATAATCTTCCTGATAGGAAAATTATAAAAAAAATTATTCTTGATTCAATGAAAAAAGTAGGCATAACAGATAATTATTTGACTGAAAGGAACAGAAGTAATGTATTAACTACATTTGGAACTCTTTTAAGAAAGAAAAATAAAACTGTGATTCCAGTTTCAAGTAAAATGAATATATATACTGTTGATACAAATATCATGCAAAGACAATCCGTTTCAATATCGAGTTTAAGAAAAGAAACGCGTGCTTACTATACTGATGACTATGATAAAGAATTATCTGATGAGGATAAATCTGTATTAAACGATTTTATCGCGGATGACAGTAGACCTGTGAGATCTTTAAATAATAAAAACACATATGTATTTAAAACACCTATAAATATAATTTTTGCTACGGGAAAACCTGAATCCGATTTTATTGAATATTTAACCAAGCAAGAGATTGCTAATTGTATTGATTCCTGGGTAAAATCAAGAGATGTTGGTTTCTATTCGATTGAGTATTCTTGGAAGAAAAACAGTCACCAGATTAAAAATCAATTTTTTAATCCTGATTTCTTTATAAAGATGACAAAAAATGGACGAACGTATTATTTAGTAGTGGAAATAAAAGCAGATGGTGATGACAGTGATGAAAATAAGGCTAAATATAAATATGGAATTGAACATTTTGATAATTTAAATGAAATACTTGCCGAAGTAGGTGAAAGTGAAGAGTATATTTTTCATTTTTTAAGTCCAAATGCATATCCAGAATTCTTTGATTACTTAAAAAGTGGAAAACTGCTAGAAGGACAATCAAAATTCAGATGTGAATTAGAAAATTTATTACAATAAAAATGCAGATTAAATATCATCTGTATTTTTTTTCTCTTCTCAATCAGAAGAGAGCAAAACATTTACAAACCCTTATATTATCTTATTTGAAAAAAACTCAGGTACGATTTTAGATACTAAGTACGAAAAAAATACCACTTTAGTGGTACCTTAAAATGAAAAAAGCCCATAAAATAAGGCTTTCTAAGTGTCTAATTTAACGCCTGGCGGGCCCCCTGAAGAGAGCAATATATATATATTAAATATTATATGATATAATATTTAAAGAGGGTGAATTATTATGATCGCAATGACTAAATATGAAATGGTTAGATATCTAAAAGATTATGCTGATCTTCAATATTTAATGATGTTGTATCCAAATCAACAAATAGGAAAATTATTTGATAGATTGATGCAAACAAATGGAAGATTTGATAATGATACAAGAGAGTATTATGATAGAATGCGTAGAGTTTATATGGTTTATAATTCAATGAAGAAATTTTCATATATAGAAGATTTTCTTCTTAATAGAGATAATTATATTAATGATACTGAATTAGATGAAATAATTCCTGAAAATACATATTCTACTAATATGGGAAACATTTCTAAAAAGAAATTACTACAATTAATTAGAAATACATTTAATCATAATAATAGTGATGACATTGATAGATTTAAAATATCTGTTAATGGAAGAAAAATAGAAATAGAATTACTTAATGGACCTGTTAGAATTAGATTTGATGTTATGAAATTATTGGATGCCTATAATAATATGATTAATCATAGAAAAAATAGTTTAAATATTAGTTTTGATATACCAGATGATTTTGATATTAATAGTACAGAATTATCTAATGAATTAGATAAAATTAAATTTGTTCATTATTATTTTAATAGTCAACTATCTAATTCAATGATCCAACAATTTAATCGAATGTATGATACAAAAAATTTAAGTAAAGAAGAATTAATTCAAAGAAGTGAAGAATTTAACAATCTTTCATCTTCTCTAAATCCACCAACAAAATATGATTTAACTGAAGAACAAAAAAATAAAATAATATCATATATAGATCATTATAAAAAATATTATCCTGATTTATTAGATGAAGATATTAATAATGTAATGTATTACTTTTTAATGAAAGTAATACCGGTTCCTTTAGTAAAAAGTACTATGTTAACTAATCAAATATTATATTGTGAAAGATTTATGGAAGATGTTAATAAATCATTAAATATAGTATTACAAGAAATAAGACAAGTTATAAGAGGAAATAATCCTTTTGATCCTAGTGATGCTTTTGATCAACAAACATTTGAAATGTTAACTAATAGGAAACAAATTAATAATTTATATTTATATAAAGATTGTTTAGATGGAGAAGTATTCGCAGGATTTCCTATAATTACATATTTTGATTCAGTAATTACACATTGCTGTAAAGAAGAAATTATTAGAATAAATGGTGTAGATTATAATACTGAAAAAATCAGAAATTGCTTTGCTCATGGAAGATGGTATATTACTACTGATAATAATATAATGTTATTTGATGCTGATCCAAGAAATATTCATGATTATAATTTAGAATTTGTTGGTAAAATAAATATTAAAGCATTTGAAGAATGGATTAATAATTACGTTGAACAAAATAAAGAAAGAATAAATGTTGTAAAAAGAAATTATTAAAAATCTAAAATAATATGTTATAATAATCACACATCTTATAAAGAGTGATGGAGGGACTAGCCCTATGAAATCACACCAACCTATTAAGTTAGGTGGTAATGCTAGATCTATAAGATAACTAGTACTCAAGGTTATCTTGAGTATTTTTTTATAAGATGTTAGAAAGGAGAATAATATGCAATATATTGTTAATGAATCTAACATAGATAAAAGAAAAGAATTTTATAATTATATAATGAATAATTATAAATTAAAAAATATGGATTATAAAGATAATATGATTAATAATAAGTATCCATTTGTAGTAGATTATGATAATAAAACATTTTGGATATGTAGTAGTATTACATGTTTAGCATGTGCATCACAAAACAATCAAATAATATCTATAGAAGAATTTAAAAAAATGGCTAAATAAAATTTTTATGCTATAATAATAAAAAATTTTAAGAGGTGATATTATGCTAATAGCTTATAATAATCAAAAAAAAAGAATAAGTAGTGATGAAGCAATTAAAGGCGAAAAATATACATGTCCTGTTTGTGGAGGCGAAGTGATATTAAGAAAAGGGGTAACAAATATTCCTCATTTTGCGCATAAAAATATAGAAGATTGTGATTTATTTTCAAATGATATGTCGGAGTGGCATAGTAATTGGCAAAAAAAGTTTCCTATTGATTTTCGCGAAAAAATTATAAGATATACTTTTGATTGTGAAGATAAAGTTACTAAAGAATATAATTTAATAATTGGGAAAGAATATATACATCGTGCTGATGTGTGTATTAATAATTACGTTATTGAATTCCAACATTCTGCAATAACAAAAAAAGAATTTATGCTTAGAAATTATTTTTATGCAAGAGCAGGTTATAAAGTGATATGGGTGTTTGATTTAATAGATGAATGTTTAAGTAAAAAATTAAATAATTATGATGTTTGGCATAAATATAATAATTCAGGTGATAAATGGAAATGGAGTAATCCTTCAAAAGTTTTTTCTAATATTTCGCCTCAAAGAAATAAAACTATTAAAATATTTATTCAGTTTTCCAATGATAACAATGACAGTTGCGGGTATATTGGATTAATAACTTGGGCGCCTGATAGCAAAATTGATTCTAATTTATCAGATTATAGTAGATTTTTTACATCGTATTCAATATGTGATTTTGATGATTTATATAATGCTATTTTAAATAATCAAATATGATTGTGTTTTAATCCATTATATGCTAAAATCATATGGGTAGGAGGAATAAACAATGGAAGAATTTATAACATTACAAAATGTAGAAAAATTATTTGATGAACAAGGATGTAAAGGTAAAGAAAATATCTATGATGTTTTATTTAAAGATACTAGAAAATACTCTGGTATGGTTAAAGGAATGGAATATCCATTTGATGCTTTATTAGTAAACTTTACTGATGAAGGAATAGGATTTTTTCAATTAGCGCCTGCTAAATTTTCATTAAAAGTAACATTAGAAAAATTAGTAGTAAAAAA
>OMSK01000028.1 GCA_900313725.1 uncultured Bacillota bacterium
ACTATTTAAAAAACCATAAAAAGTAAAAGGACTAGGATTAATTCCTGATACTGTTAATGCAGGTATAAGTGCAGTTGGACCTGGTAAAGATACTACATTAAAATCATTTTTAATAGCAATCTTTACTAGTTCATATCCTGGATCGCTTATTATTGGAGTTCCTCTATCAGTAACTACTCCTACATCTTTACCATCATTTAAATATTTTAATAATATGTTTTCATTATTTGCTTCGTTGAAATTATGGGAAGATATTAATTTTTTACTTATTCCTAGATAATTTAATAATTGTTTAGTTACCCTTGTATCTTCAGAAAAAATAACTTCAACTTCTTTTAATGTATTAATTGCTCTAATAGTAATATCTTCCATATTACCTATTGGAGTTGGTATTAAAAATAAAGTTGCTTTATTATTACTATAACTTTTTTGTGACATATTATCACCCCACATATTGATTATACTATTTTTAAAATAATTTGACAAATATTATATTTAGTGTATAATACTTTCTCGTTGGGAGGAGATTGGCTTTGAGAATATTAGATAATATATATATGACTGATTATTTAAAAAAACATACTGTTTCATATAGAAATTGGCAAGTATTAGCAGAAATATGTTTTGACAAAGGATTTGATGATAAATATATTAATTATATTAACTCTGTTTTATCTGCTAATGTGTTAATTAATAATCCAATTGAAAAAATGGATTATCAAAATATGAAGGAATCTTTAATACTACTTAAATTTGACATTATAAATCAACATAATAGTATTAAAATAAAAAATAAAACTATTAAAAAAATACAAATATCTGCTTAGTATTTGTATTTTTTATTGAAAAAATTTTTTTATTTCATCTGTATATTCACCATTTTCTAAATGTGAATATATAGGTTTAAGTATTTTTAAACCAGGTTTTCCATTTTTAATACCTTCAATTAACAATATATTTGCTTGCTTTTCTACACCAGGATATACAAATTGTACTTTTTTAGGTTCTATATTATTTTTTTTCATTTCTTCTATTATATCTATTAGTCTTTCAGGTCTATGTACAATAGCTATATTTCCATTATTTTTAAGTAATTTTTTAGCAATTTTAAATAATTCTTCTAAATTTAATTTAATTTCATGTCTTGCGATTGTTTTATAATCACTATCATTAAATCTTGATTTATCATTTACCTTAAAATATGGTGGATTACATGTTATTGTATCAAAGGTATCCGATTCTATTTTTTTTGCATATTCTTTTACATCATCATTGATAAATTCTATTTTATCTTCTAATTGATTATATTCTATTGATTTTTTTCCTAAATAATATGATTCTTCTTGTATTTCAATACCAGTTATTTTTGCATCAGTTTTAGTTGTAAGAATAAGAGGAATTGCGGCATTACCACTACCTATATCTAATACTTTTTTAATATTTTTATTAAGGGTTACAAAATTAGGTAACAAAACAGAATCTAATGAAAAACTAAACATTTCAGTATTTTGATATATTTTTAAATTGTTATAATTAAGTAAATCATTCAGTACTTCCAACTTGTACCTCTTCTATTCCTCTACTTGTTTCAACTTTATATTTTTGTTTAAGTGTTTCAACTGAAATAACTTTTCCTTCACCATGTTCTGTTTTTACAGTTTGTCCAATTTTAGGACAATTTTTTCTACATTCTTTATATGTTTCATCTTCATATTTTAAACAGCAAAGCAATCTTCCACATAATCCATTTATTTTGGTAGGATTTAGTGCTAAATCTTGATTTTTAGCCATATTTATTGAAACGGATTCAAACTCATTAATATATCTTGCACAACATAATTTTTGTCCACAAGGACCAATTCCACCTATTTCTTTTGCTTTATCTCTAACACCTATTTGTCTTAATTCTATTCTAGTATGATAAATAGATGCTAAATCACGAGCTAAATCTCTAAAATCAATTCTTTCATCTGATGTAAATTTAAATAATAATTGTTCTCTATCAAAAGTATAAGTTGCTTCTAATATATTCATATCTAAGTTATATTCTTTAGCAAGATCTTTACATTTTTTTAATGCTATATTAGCATCTTTTTTATTTTTTTGATAATTATGATAATCTTGCTTTGATGCTATTCTTATTATTTTATTTAATTTTTTTGTTAATTTTTTCTTATCTATTGGATGAACATCTGTTACAACTTTACCAAATCTTAATCCTATATCTGTTTCTACAATAACAGTTAAATTTTTTTTCAAAATTAAATCATTAGTATAATAATATTCAATTCGATCACTATTATCAAATGATATTCCAACTATATTATTCATCTACATCACCTCGTGTTATTTCAATTATTAATTTATCTAACAATAAATTTTGATTAGCATTTACTTTAATATGTTCTTTTAAGCTTATTATTTTATTTATTTTATATATTAAATTATTAAATGAATTATTATCACCTATTATTTTTATATCATCAATATAATTACTAAATAGTTCTAATTTTCTATTCAATTTGTAATTTAGTACATCTTTATAATAAATAAGTAATAGTTCAAATCCATTTATGTAATCTTTTCTTTCTTTATAAAAATCATGCCACAACTTATTAGACATTATAATTGTATTTAGTTTTTCTTTTTCTAAATATTTTACAAAATTATTTATAGTTTGTAAATTGGTTTCTAAATCTTCCTCAATATTTAAAATAAAAGATGTTTTTTCTTGTTGTTTTGAAAGTGATATTATTTGACATCTTGACACAATAGTACTTAACAATTGATATACATTATTTGTAATCAAGATTGCTATAATTCCTTCTTCAGGTTCCTCAATAAATTTTAAAATTGAATTTGCTGCTTGAGTATTTAATCTTTCAGCATTATTTATTATATAAACCTTTTTATCTGATTCAAGACTTTTAACACTAAATTCTTTTTGTAATTCATCTAATTGTTCTTTTTTAATCCATAAACCATCTGGTTCAATTATTTTTAAATCAGAAAAAATATTATTATCTATTCTATGACATATTGAACAATTATTACATTTACTATTATTTGTATATTTATTAGGACATAATAATGATTTTGCAAATCCAAGTACTAATGAAAAAGTATCTGGATTACCATTTGATTCAAATAAATATGCATGTGAATATTTATTATTATTTATTTGATTTACTAGTGTTTTATATACTATTTTTTGTGTTTCTTTATATTCATCTAGCATATTTACCTCCTACTAATATATTAAAATTTGTATTAATATAAGTGAAAATAATGATGGATAACCAAACAATACTAATATTAATACAGTTACTATATTTATTGGTATTATAAGTCCTAATGATACTGATATTAAATTATATCCATAAAGTAAAAATGAACTAACTATTATTTTTTTTATTAAATCAATGATTATCATCATATCACCTATTAAATGATATGTTTTTTTTTATGAAATAGAAGTTCTATCTTCTAATGCCATTTCAAGTGTAAGAGTATCAATATATTCCATGTCCACACCAATTGGTATACCATGAGCAATTTTTGTTACCTTTACATCTATTTTTTCTAACAATTTTGTTATATATAAAGAAGTTGTTTCACCTTCAATACTTGGCTTTAAAGCTAATATTACTTCTTCTATTTTATTATTTTTTATTCTTTCTATTAATGAAGCTATATTAATATCTTCTGGATTAATTCCATCAAGTGGTGATATCAATCCATCTAAAACATGATATAAACCATGATAAGTACCTACTTTTTCAAATATGAAAACATTTTTTGGTTCTTCTACTACACATATTAATTTTTGATTACGAGCTTTATCTTTACATATTTCACATAAATCATCTTCA
>OMSK01000103.1 GCA_900313725.1 uncultured Bacillota bacterium
ATTTATAGTTATCCTAGAAAAACATATTATATAAAAGTAGTAAGATATGATAAAAATGCCATTATATTTATGGGTGATAATGAAGAAGAAATAATTAATTCTAATATAGATGAATTAGATGAAAAGAAAATAAAAAGAACTAAAAAGGTAAAAATAAGTAGTTCTATAAATAAATTAAAAAGAAAAGAAATTATTAAATCTAAAAAAATTAATTATATTGATGCCATAAAATTAAAACATCAAGAAGAAATAGATTTATTATGTGAAAAATATGATAAACCAAAAGAAAAGCAAATTGTTAAACACTAACGATTTGCTTTTATCATGCTTTTTATTTTAGATAAATATTTTGTTCTTCTTTTTATATCACTAGGATTATGTGCTAATGAATCACATACTTGTATTTTATATCTTTTACGACTTAATTCAGGATTATTTTTTATATCATCTTCAGTAATTGGTGTATCATGTTTTAATATTAAATAGTATACTTCTTCTTTAAAATCTTCATCATAATCAAATCTATCTAATATTTCTTTAGCTATCATCGCAGATTTTAGTGGATGTCCATAAAAATGTCTAATATTACCCTCATCATCTTGATATGAAAATGGTTTACCTATATCATGTAATAATAAACATAATCTTATTTCAAAATCATTTTCAGAAAAACTTAATGCATATAAAGTATGATTCCATACATCTAAATGATGTCTTGGATTCTTATGTGGAAATTTTATTATTGATTTTAATTCTGGAATTAACACTAATAAATAATCCATATTATTATTAATTGATTCTACTATATTATTACTTGTTAATATTTCTTTAAGCATATAATCACCCGGTTATTCCATTATATACCAAAAAAATAAGCAAATCAATATGCTTATTTTTTAATTTACCTTGATATCTCCAGCATCTGTTCTAATATTTAATTCAATATCACTTTTGCGATTATTTTTACTTATTTTAACATCTCCAGCATCTGTCTTAGCATCAATATATATATCATTTGTTGATTTAATTTTAATATCTCCGGCATCAGCTTCAATTCTTGAATTTTTAGTAATATTTAATTCATCTACTTTTATATCTCCAGCATCTGTTTTAATGTTTAAATACTCATTAATACTACCAATTTTTATATCTCCTGCATCACAATCTACACTAAGACTACCTATTTCGTTTATATCAATATCACCAGCGTCTGTTTTAATTTTTGCTTTTTTAATAGTATCAATATCGATATCACCAGCGTCTGTTTCAACATCTAATACTAAATTAGTAAATTTTCCTACTTTAATATCACCTGAGTTAACTTTTATTTTAATATTATTTATATAATTACTTGGAATATATACAACAATTTTATCAATTTTTGTATTAAAACATAATCCTCTACATCTTTTTGAATCAGATTTAATTACTAATTTATTATTTTCAACATTAATAGTAGTTTTCTTTTGTTCACTATAAACAATAACCTTAATATTATTATCAGTATTTTCTAAAATATGAACATCAGCCATTTTACTATCAATATCTATATCCATAATTTCATATGTTTCTTCTAATATTTTATTTTTA
This sequence comes from uncultured Bacillota bacterium, assembly GCA_900313725.1. GTDB lineage: Bacteria > Bacillota_I > Bacilli_A > RF39 > UBA660 > OMSK01. Next base: position 1,591 of record OMSK01000103.1, read on the forward strand.
CTAACACTATGACCAAATCTAAACATAAAGCTTCCATTCATTAATTTAATCATCAAAAATACTAAAGATACAATTAATAGTGTTAAAAATGCGATAAGTCCAATTGCTAAACCTTTATTTTTCATTGTTATCCCCCTTTAACATAAACAATAATTTTATTATTTCCATAACTAAAGCATAAATAATCCATATGATCCATGTTATATGCCAAGCCATAGTTAAGAAACTAACTAATAAATAAACAACTAATGTAATAATAGATACAATTTCATCTATTTTTTTAATAATTGGATTTTCCTCTTCTTCAGTTTTTTCCTTCTTATAAACAATACATGAATATATAATTACACATGTAGCAACACCACAAATAAGTAAGAATATGGCAGAACTTATAACTGGATCAAATTTCAAAGCAGCAACACTTGTCATAATCCAAGCTAAAGCAATAAAGTATAAAAATATACTAAATACTATACCACCTATTCTTTTATGAGATTTTTCTTCCTCAGACATTGAATAATTATTTACTTTTTCTTCAGTTGCTTCTTTATTTCCTGTTAATAATTCATCTGTAGATATTTCAAATAATTCACAAATAGGAATTATTTTATCAAAATCAGGAGTACTTGAATCAGTTTCCCATTTTGAAATTGTTTGTCTTGAAACATTTAATTTATCAGCTACTTCTTCTTGCGATAAATGTTTCGATTTTCTTAATTCTAATAATCTTTCTCCTAAACTCATTTCTTTCACCTCGACTAAAATTATAGTAGTTATTTCAGTTGCACTCTACCAATTCTACTTGGAAATTTGTCAACTAGTCTTAACATTTTACTATTCTTTTAATATTATAATATTAAATTGCCACTAAAGTAAACATTTTTTACCATTTTATTTACTTTTATTTATTTTTAACGTATACTTTTAATAGTAAGGAGAATAGAAATGAAAAAAATAATATCAATTTTAATAATAACATTTTTTATAACTGGTTGTGTTAAAATGAATGCATCAATGAAAATTAACAAAAATAAAAGTATGGATTATGAAATAATATTAGCTTTTGATAAATCACTAGTTCAAAATAACAATATTATATCTGATGAAGATATTACTGAAGCTAAAAATAATGGTTATATAATAAATGAATATAACGATGATACAAAAACTGGAATTAAAGTATCAAAACATATAAAAAATATCGATTCTGTTAGTACAACAAAAGAAACAATTACTAATTTAAATGAATATAAGAATATTAAGTTCTTTACTGTAAAAAAAGGATTTGTTAAAAATGCATATAAAGCTAAGTTTTATATAAATACAAATTATCAAGACAATACTGCCTTACTAATAACAGATAATGTTGGATTAGATGATTATAATAATATGGAAATGAAATTTGAAGTAACATTACCATATAAAGCAATAAGTACAAATGCTCAAAATGTTAATGATAAAACATTATCATGGGATATGACGTCTTTTACAGAAAACTATATTGAATTTGAATTTGAACTATATAATTATCAAAATATAATAATTATTGCTGTAATACTATTTATTGTATTAATTATTATTATTGTAATATTAAATATAATAGGAAAAAGAAAAAATAATGATGATAGTACTAATAATAATTCAAATACATCACAATTTACTATAGAACAAAATCAAAATTTAAATGTTCAACCAACTAATAATCAAAATAATATATGGACACAACCTTCTACTGAACAACCAATAAATAATTCTGAACCTAGTATTTGGGAACAACCTGTTTATAATCAAGATAATTTATCAACACAACCTATAATTGATCAGCCAATTCCACCTATACAAAATCAACAAAATGGAATTATACAACCAAATAATCAACCTGAACAACCAGTAGTTAGTAATCAAATGGGAATATTTAATCAAAATAATAATCAAAATTAAAAATACCTATTAAGGTATTTTTTTTATTAAATCTTTTAATTCGCTAAAATTATCTATATGATAATCACATACTAAATCAGGTGAAAAACCATATCGAGCATGAATAAAAGTTTGACCTGCAGCTGATGTAGCAAGTTTATCTTTGTTAATATCTCCAACATAATAACTATGTGGTTCATTATTTCTTTCACACATTATTCTTATCGCATCAGTTTTACTTATATCTCTACCAGAAGTACCAAGATAATCAGTTATATATCCATCTAAACCCGCAAATTTTATAAATAATTCAACATATTTATCATTATTGTTTGTAATAATTCCAAGTTTATATTCTTTGCTTAATTCCTTAATTGTATCAACTACACCATCATAGATTCTAGCACCTTTTTCTTCAATTAATTTCATAACTTCTTCATTAATTTTACCCATATAGAAATCACGTTTATCTGGTTCTAAATATGGCATAAAATTAAATCCATTTTCAACCCTACTAGAACCCATTCCTTTTTGAATAGTTTCTCTACTAATATCTTTTACTTCATCATATTTATCTGCAACATGTTTTGCAGCTTCATAAGAAACATCAACCGTATCCCATAATGTTCCATCCATATCAAATATAATCATAATTTACCTCCTCTTTATTTTTACAGTTCCAAAATTACCTAATTCTCTTGATGATAAAATAGATTCATTTTCTTGAATTTGATTTTGAATCATTTTAATTTCTAATTTATCTTCAAGATTATTCATAATACTATTGTATTCTTTATCAGGTATTGCTTGAAATGATACATTTGAATCTACATTTAAATTTGGTGTATTATATTTTATCATAAGATACCTCCAGTTTTTTTTAATTGCTTAATGTAATGTTTCTATATATTTATCTTTATCATTTAATAATTCTCTTAATTCTTTTAAAAATTTTTCATACTTAGAATCTTTAAAATAATACTTCGCATATCCATCTTCTCCAAATTTATTTTTTAAAACGTCATATGCTCTTAAAAATAATTCTTCATCAGTAGCCTCTGGATTTAATTTTTTACCATAAGTATAAGTTCTTCTTAAACATGCCTCAACTGTATTATTTCTATCAGCAGAAGATACTATTCTACCATAAATACTTCTAGGATTATCTTTTGCAGAAGCTCTATGATCTTCAATAGCTTCCTTAATTATAATTAGTTCTTTCTCAGTAAAAAATTTATTTAAATTCTTATCTTCCAACATCATATTTGCTGATATTATTTCATGTGTCTTTGGGTCAATATGGTGACCTATATCGTGATAAGCCGCAATAACATATACCATATTTAAATTAACATCCAACTCATTTTCATCAACTAAATCAAAACTTCTTTTAATAACATCTTTAATATGAGTAATACCATGAGCAGACTCATTTTTATCATACACAGGAAATATATTTTCTTCAATATATTTTTTTAATTCTTCATTTATTAGCATAATTACTTCACCTCAAGAAAATTATCTACACATCTAATTCATAAGATTCTTCTAATAATTCCTTTAAGCAAGGAATAGTAATACATTCATCATTAAAATAATCTTTAGTTTTTACACCAAATGCTGGTGCTTGAAGCATTGGTTCTAATTTATCAACTTGCTTAACAAAAACTGCTTCCTCTGATAATTGGTTTTCATATTCAAGCCATAATTCTTTAAAATCATTATCAAATGATGCTTCATTTAATAATGAATCTACTGCCTTTTCTTCTAGTATATGCTTTTCTTCCTTACTTACTTGATTAGGAATAAAGTCTCCTGCATATATTTCTCCTAATTCATGAACTAACGCTATTTTCATACATTTTTCTAAGTTTAAATCTAAGTGATATTTTTGTATTATTGACATACATAATATAGTCACAGACCAACTATGATCAGCAACTGATTCTACTCTATTTTCAGCATCTAAACCAATAATATGAGTAAGCCATCCTTGTCTATATAAAT
>OMSK01000088.1 GCA_900313725.1 uncultured Bacillota bacterium
GCTAAAAGAGCAGGACTATTACATGATATTGGTAAAGCAATTGATCATGAAGTAGAAGGAAGTCATGTAACACTAGGTAGTGAACTTGCTAAAAAATATAAAGAAAATGAAGTAGTAATTAATACTATTGAATCACATCATGGTGATACAGATCCAACAAGCGCTATTGCTGTTATAGTAGCAATTGCTGATGCTTTATCTGCATCTCGTCCAGGAGCTCGTAGTGATTCATTAGAAAACTATGTTAAGAGATTAGAAGATCTAGAAAAAATTGCAACTGAAACAGAAGGTGTAGATAAATCTTATGCTGTACAAGCTGGTAGAGAAATAAGAGTTATTGTTAAACCTGAAGAAATAGATGATTTAGGAAGCTATAAAATAGCTCGTGATATTAAAAATAAAATTGAAGATCAACTTCAATATCCTGGTACTATTAAAGTAACAGTAATTAGAGAAACAAGAGCAATTGAAGAAGCTAAGTAGGATTATTCCTACTTTTTTCTTGAAAAAAGAAAAAAAATATTATAAAATATTTATAATAGGTGATAGAAATGAATAAAAAAGGATTTACACTTATAGAATTACTAGCAGTGCTAGGACTCCTAACTATAATCGCTCTTTTAGGAGTACCAATGATAATTAATCAAATAGAATCACAAAAAAAACAAAATTATGAAAATTTTGTAAGTGATTTATGCTTGTCTGCAGAAGCTTATTTAAATCATAATACTAATATAGAAGGTATAGATGATTTTAGAGAACCTGGTGATACTATAAGTATTAAAATACAAGATTTAATAACAAGTGGATTTGTAAAAAGTAACACTAAAAATCCTAAAACTAAAGAAAAATTAAAAGCAACTGATATTTTTGTAGTTACTATAAATGATGATAAAACATACAGCTGTACACTTAATGAGGAATAATTAGTAAGTTGTAAAAGAAAAAGTCAATAAGAGAAGATTAAGGAATATATTAATAATCTTCTTTTTTAGTTGAAAAAATTGTCTATTTATTATAAAATATTATATAGGTGAACATATGAAAAAGACTATAAGAGATTTTGATTTAAATAATAAGAGGGTAATTATTAGAGTAGATTATAATGTACCTATAAAAGATGGTATTATAACTGATGATAATAGAATACTTGCTAGTATTCCAACAATAAATTATGCATTAGAAAATGGGGCTAAAATAATATTAATGTCTCATTTAGGAAGAATTAAAACAGAGGAAGATAAAGAAACTAATTCATTAAATATTGTAGCTTCTAGATTAAGTAAAATACTTAATAGAGAGGTAGTATTTTCTGATATGACTCATGGACCAGAATTAGAGGATAGTATAAATAATCTAAGTCAAGGAGATATTCTTTTAATGGAAAATACTAGATTCGAAGATTTAGATGGAAAAAAAGAAAGTTCTAATGATCCGGAACTAGGTAAATATTGGGCAACACTTGGAGATATATTTATAAATGATGCATTTGGAACATGTCATAGAGCACATGCTTCTAATGTAGGAATCGCATCACACTTACCTAGTGGTATAGGATTTTTAGTAGAAAAAGAAATAAATAATTTGAGTGTACTTAATAATCCAGATAGACCATTTACTGTAATAATGGGTGGAGCTAAGGTTGCTGATAAAATAGGTGTAATAGAAAACCTAGTTACAAAAGCAGACTACATATTAGTAGGTGGAGGAATGGCTTATACATTCTTAAAAGCAAAAGGACTTCCAATTGGTAAATCACTATTAGATGAGGAAAATATAGATTTTTGTAAAAAAATGTTAAAAGAATACTCAAATAAAATAATATTACCAATTGATAGTGTTAATGGAAAAGATATAAGTGATGAAATAGTATCTGAATGTAATATACAAGATATGAAAGATGATGATATTGGTTTAGATATTGGACATTCAACAGTAGAATTATTTAAACAATATTTAGAACAAAGTAAAACCATTATATGGAATGGACCTGTAGGATATAGTGAAATAGAAGCTTTTTCTACAGGTACAAAAGAATTATGTGAAATACTAAAAAATTTAGATGCGACTAAAATAATAGGTGGTGGAGATACTGCTGCTGCTGTTATTAATTTTGGATATAGTGAATATATGACACATATCTCAACAGGAGGTGGGGCATCACTAGAATATTTAGAAGGAAAAATTCTTCCAGGAATAGATATAATTAGTGATAAGTAGTATGAAGAAAAAAATATTTAATTATTTATTATTATTATCAGTTACCGGACTAGTTTTATATTTTTCTTTAAAAGATAATTATAAAGAAATAATGGATGTAGTAGTAACATTAGATAAAAGATGGTTATTAGGAGGTTTTTTCTTAATAACATGTTACTGGTTCTTTAAAGCAATAGCTTTAAAAGCGATTATAAGAAAATTTAAACCAGGATATAGATTTAGAACAGCATTTAAATTTATATTACAAATAAATTTCTTTAATGCTATAACACCATTTTCATCAGGTGGACAACCATTTGAAATATATTATTTAAAAAAAGATGATATTAAACTTGCTGATGTAACAACAATAGTTATAGAACAGTTTGTAGTATATCAAGTAGCTTTAGTATCCCTAGGATTAATTGCTATTGGTGCTAATAATATATTCCATATATTTCCAAGTAATAGTGTACTTAAAAACTTAGTAACAATAGGATTTATAGTTAATACATTAGTTACAGTAGTTTTATTTATGTTAGCTTTTACTACAAAAACCAATAAATTCATTGTTGAAAAATTTGTTAATTTAGGATATAAATTAAAAATAATAAAAAATAAAGAAAAGAAACTAGAAAGTATAAATACATATATTAATGATTTGCATGATGGAACAAAAAGATTACTAGAAAACAAACTATCATTTATATGTATGATTTTAGCTAATTTCTTTGGATTAATTTGTCTATATTTAGTACCATTGACAATTTTATATGCAACTGGTGACTATACAAGCTTTAATGGACTTGAAAGTGTAGTAGCAAGTGCTTATGTAATGTTAATAGGTTCATTTGTACCAATACCAGGAGGTACAGGAGGGCTTGAATATGGATTTATTAATTTCTATGGAAACTTTATTAAAGGATCAGTTTTAACAGCAATCATGATTACATGGAGATTTATAACTTATTATATTCCAATGATAATAGGTGCTATAGCAGTTAATATTAAGAAAAAGGTGAGACAGTGAGAATAGGAATATTTACTGATACATATCCACCATATATTAATGGTGTTTCAACAAGTATTGCTATGCTAGAAAAAGGATTAAAAGAATTAGGACATGAAGTATTCATTGTAACAGTTAATCCAGAAAACATGCAATATAAGTATGAAGATGATGAAAGAATAATTAGAATACCTGGCATTCCTATTGGGATATATGATTATAGACTAACTGGTATTTATCCATTACGTGCTATAAATAAAATAAAAAAATGGAATTTAGATGTTATTCATACTCATACTGAATTTGGAGTAGGAACATTTGGTAGAATACTTGCTAAACAATTTAATATTCCATTAGTACATACATATCATACTATGTATGAAGACTATGTATACTATATTACAAAAGGATATTTTGATAAATCAAGTAGAAAAATAGTTGAATATTTAACTAAATTCTATTGTGATAAAACTGCCAAAGAATTAATTGTACCTAGTAAAAAAACATATGATATGTTTAAAGACAAATATCAATTTGAAAAAGAAATACATATAGTACCAACAGGAATAGATATAAAGAGATTTAAAAAATCAAATTTTAAAAAGGAACAAATACTAGAATTAAAAAAAGAACTCGGAATTAAACCAAGTGATTTTGTTATTCTATTTGTTGGTAGAATAGCTAAAGAAAAAAATATAGATCTTTTATTAAATAGTCATGTAGAAATAATTAAAAAACATAAAAATACTAAATTAGTAATAGTTGGAAGTGGACCAGATTATGAACATTATATTGAAATGTCTAAAGAGTTAAAAATAGATAATAATGTTATATTTACAAGTTCTATTCCATGGGAAGAAATACCAATTTATTATCAACTAGCAAATGTATTTACTACTGCTTCTAATACAGAAACACAAGGCTTAACTTTAATAGAAGCAATGGCTGGATCAATACCAGTAGTATGTTTAAAAGATAAAAGCTTTGAAGATATTCTTCTTGATAACAAAAATGGTAAATATTTTACTAATGAAAAAGAATATATTAATAATATGAATTATTTAATAGAAAATAAAGATATCTTAGATTCTATGAGTGAACAAGCTCGTATAACAAGTGAAATGCATTCGATTGAATTCTTTGCTAAAAGTGTACTTAAAGTATATAAAGATGCAATTGGTGAAGAAAAGAAAACATTCTTTGATAAATTAAAAGATAAGTTCAAAAAAGATAAAGAGTAAACTTTACAATTGGTTTACATTGTAAATAATAATTATTATAAAATTTATATATATAATGATATAATAATATGTGTAGTTAAAAATATAAGAAGTTACTTTAAATAGTAACTTTTTTTATTCTTTCGACATAATTTGTCAAATTTCATAAGTAGTGAGTTGTAAGATATACATATCATAGAAGGAGAGATTAAAATGATAAAAGTACTTATGATAGATGATAATGAAAATTTAGTAGAAATGGTAAAAGAATATTTTAAAGATAATAAAGAAATAAGTATAGATTTAATTGCTTATAATGGAGATGAAGGAATTAAATTAATTGAAAAAGAACAAAATAAATATGATGTTATATTATTAGATTTAATAATGCCTAAAAAAGATGGATTGTATGTTTTAGAAGAAATGAAAAAGAGAAAAATAAATAAAAAAGTTATTGTTCAAACTAGTTATAATACACCTGAAATAATAAGTAAGGTATCTAGTTATGGAATAAATTATTATATATTAAAACCATATGATTTATCAGATTTACACAAAAGAATATTAAACGTATTTGATAATGATAGTAAATTAGATATAGGAGAAAATCATCTACAAATATCTATTACTAAAGTATTACATGAATTAGGTATTCCATCTCATATAAAAGGTTATCAATATATTAGAGAAGGTATTAGTATTATATATGAAAGACCGGAAGTGATAGGAGGTATTACGAAGGAATTATATCCCGAATTAGCTAGTAAATTTGATACAACAGTATCACGTGTTGAAAGAGCAATTCGACATGCGATAGAAGTAAGTTGGAATAGAGGAAGTTGGGAATTAATGGAAGATATATTTGGACATAGTGTTGATATAGATAAAGCTAAACCAACAAATTCAGAATTTATTGTTACAATAGCGGATAAGCTAAAACTAGATAAAATAAAATTAGGTATATAAAAAAGGTATAAATATACCTTTTATTTGTAATTATTTTCATCATTATTATCTAAATCTACATCAGCAGTATGATTTTTTTTGTAATTTAAATAATATAATGTATTATGAGCTTCCCATTCTCTTTCCATAGATTTAATACTTCGATTCCATCTACTAGGATGTTTTTTTTCATAATTGTATAATATTTTAATTATTTCTTTTCTGTCACTTTCATCAGTAATTAAATATGAATTTCTAATCTTCATATTAGGATTACTATTATTTCTTTGATCTTCTACTAAAACATCTTTTTGGTTTACATGTAAACCATCTAAATATTTTTTATTACCTATATATACTTGTCCTTTACTATATTTATTAGGGTTAGAATTAGGTTTAATAAGATATATAATAATTAAAAAAATAATCAATAATAAACTTATTTTTAAATATTTTATAGTATCACCACCATAATAATATTATAGAAAAAAATTTGTCATAAATCAAATATGTCTGGTTGTAAAAAAGAAGTTTAAATGTTATAATGGATAAAGGTGATAAAAATGAGTAAAAAAACAAGTGCGAAAAAGAAAAAAGGAATAAATATATTTAGTAGAATAATTGGAATTTTATTTTCTATTTTATTAGGTATATTTTTAGGATTAATAGTATATATGGATATTCTTCCTACTAAATATTTTGCCTTAGTTATAGGTGGATTATTAGCAGTAGGATTAATAATATGCTTGATGTTATTTATACCTAAAATTAAAACAAAAATAAAAATAACAGCCTCTATATTTGCAATTCTTTTTGGAGCAGTATTTGTTTTTGGAATAGGAAAAATATATAATACAATGGACTTCTTAAATAAAATAACTGATACAAAGTATCAATTAGAAAATTATTATGTTGTTGTTTTAGATGATAAATCATATTCTAAATTATCAGATTTAAAATCAACAAATACAATGGGATTTTTTGTTAATGATACAAAATCTTATAAAGAAGCCAAAACTCAAATAACAGAAAAAGTAAAAACAAAAAATACAGATTATGATGATCAATATGAGTTAGCAAATGATTTATTAGATAAAAAAGTAGACGCTATGTTTATTAATGAAGCATATAAATCAAATCTTGATGAAGAAATAGAAGAATTTGGTACTAAAACAAAAGTATTAGATACAATAACAGTAAAATCAAAAAATAAAACAAAAACTAAAAAAGTTGAAGTAACAAAACAATCATTTAATATTTATGTAAGTGGAATTGATACATATGGAAAAATTGGATCAGTGTCACGTAGTGATGTTAATATGATTATCACAGTCAACCCAACAACACATCAAATGCTATTAACTTCTATACCAAGAGATTATTATGTACAATTACATGGTACAACAGGATTAAAAGATAAATTAACTCATGCTGGTATATATGGTGTTGATAAAAGTATTACAACTTTAGAAGATTTATTTGGAGTAGATATTAACTATTATTTTAGAGTTAACTTCTCAACATTAATTAAAGTAGTTGATACAATTGGTGGAATTGATATTTATTCAGATAAAGCATTTATTCCATATACAGATCACTCAGTTAGGATAAAGCTAGGTAATCAACATTTAAATGGAAAACAAGCATTAGCGTTCTCAAGAGAAAGATATGCATATCGTGAAGGAGATAGACACAGAGTTCAAAATCAACAAACAGTTATTACAGCTATTATGGATAAAATGTTGTCTTCAAAAACTTTAATATCAAAATATGATAGTTTACTTAATACATTTGAAGGAAGTTTCCAAACAAATATGAGTACAAATGAACTTACAAGTATAATTAAAAGACAACTTGATAAAATGCCAAATTGGAGTATAATTAATCAAAGTGTTAATGGAACAGATAGTAGTAACTTTACTTATTCAGCACCATCACAAAAAGCTTATGTAATGGAACCAGATATGAATACAGTAAAGGCAGCTTCTGAAAAAATTAAAGAAGTATATAATGCTAAAAGAGCAGTAAGTGAAGGTCCAGCTAAAACTACTACTGCTAAAAATAATTAGGAGGTTTTTATGGGAAGAGCGTATGAAGTAAGAAAAGCAAGTATTCAAAAAACAGGTGCTGCTAAGGCAAAACTATATTCAATGTATGCAAGAGAAATATATGATGTAGCTAAAAAAGGTGGAACTGATCCAGCTTCTAATGCTTCACTTAAAAGAATAATGGATAGAGCTAAAAAAGAACAAGTTCCAGCAGATATCATTAAAAGAGCAATTGATAAAGTAAATAGTGGTGCTAATGAATCATATGAAAAAGTTAGTTATGAAGTATTTGGACCAGCTGGTTCTACATTAATAGTTGAATGTTTAACAGATAATGTTAATAGATCAATTAGTGATGTTAAAGCTGTATTAAATAAATGTAAATGTAAAATGGGAGTACAAGGTTCTGTATCATTTAATTATGATAACTTATGTATTCTTGGTTTTAAAGGAATTGATGAAGAACAAGCAATGGATGCAATCATAGAATCAGGATTAGATATTGATGATATTGAAACAAATGATGATATGGTAGTAATCTATGGTAATCCAAAAGATTTACATGCACTTAAAGAAGCAATTAATTCTATTAAAGAAGTTGAATTTGAAATAGATGAAATTGCTATGCTTCCAAAGGATAAAATAACAATAACTGGCGAAGATAAAGAAATATTTGAAAGATTAATTACAATGTTAGATGATTGTGATGACGTTCAAAATATATATCATAATGTAGAAGACTAGTTATCTAGTCTTTTTATAGAGGAGTTAATATGAATAAAGAAATAATAAAAAACATAAGTATTGATTTAAATATAAAAGAAATACAAGCAGAAAAAACACTAGAATTATTAATGGAAGGAAATACAATTCCCTTTATAGCAAGATACCGTAAAGAAGTAACAGGAGCACTAACAGAAGAACAAATTAAAAGTATTAATGAAGTATATGAATATCAAGTTAATTTATTAAATAGAAAAGAAGATGTTATTAGATTAATTGATGAAAAAGGTTTAATGACTGATGAATTAAAGATGAAAATAATGAGTGCTACTAAATTAGTAGAAGTAGAAGATTTATATAGACCATATAAAGAAAAAAAGAAAACTAAAGCTACAGATGCTATTAATAATGGATTAGAACCATTCGCAAAACAAATTATGGCATTTCCAACTACAGGTAACATTAACGATTTAGCTTCTAAATATATTAATGATAAAGTTGAAAATGTTGAAAAAGCAATTGAAGGTGCTGGATATATTATTGTTGAATGGATAAGTGATAATGCTTATTATCGTAAATGGATAAGAAGCTTTACATATCGTAATGGTACATTAAATACTAAGGTAAAAAAAGATAACGAAGATACAAACAAAGTATATGAAATGTACTATGATTATTCAGAACCTGTAAAAGAAATAAAACCACATAGAGTACTTGCAATTAATAGAGCAGAAAAAGAAAAAGTAATAACAGTAAATATAGAAATAGATAAAGATAAAATATATGAATATTTAGAAAGTAAAATAATTAAGAATGATAAATCTTTTGTATGCGATATAGTTAAAAATTCAATTGTTGATTCATATAAAAGATTAATTGAACCATCAATAGAAAGAGAAATAAGGGCTGATTTAAAAGAAAAAGCCGATATTGCAGCAATCAATAATTTTAGTAAAAACTTAGAAGCATTACTACTTCAACCACCTATGAAAGAAAAGATAGTTTTAGCTTTTGATCCTGGATTTGTAAATGGATGTAAAATAGCTGTTGTAGATAAAACAGGTAAATATTTAGATTCAACGGTAATAAAACCTTTTTTAAAAAATATTAAAGATACAGAATTAAATAAATATAAAGCAGAGATAGTAATGTTAGTAAAAAAATATAATGTAGATATAATAGCCATTGGAAATGGAACAGCTTCTCGTGAATCAGAAAAATTCTGTGCAGATTTAATTAAGGAATTTAAATTAGATTGTAAATACGTAATAGTAAGTGAAGCAGGAGCATCTATCTATTCAGCTTCTAAACTAGCTATAGAAGAATTTCCAGATTTAGAAGTAGAAAAAAGAAGTGCGGTTTCAATTGGTAGAAGACTACAAGATCCATTATCTGAGTTAGTTAAAATCCCACCAGAGGGTATTGGTGTAGGTTTATATCAACATGATGTAGCGGAAAAATCATTAAAAGAAAACTTAGATTTCGTAGTACAAAAAGCTGTTAATAATGTAGGAGTTAATATTAATACTGCATCTCCATCTTTACTTAAATATGTATCAGGAATAACTAGTAAAAACACAGAAAAAATAATTGATTATAGAGAAAAACATGGAAGAATTAACACTAGAGAAGAACTTAAAAAACAAAAAGTATTAACTGATAAAGTATATGAACAAGCAATTGGTTTCTTAAGAATTACAGAAGGTACTAATGTTTTAGATGAAACTAGTATTCACCCAGAAAGTTATGATATAACACTTAATTTACTAAAAGAATTAGATTTATCATTAAGTGATATTGGTACAGATAAATTAAAAGAAAAATTAGATAATATTAATTTAGAAGAATATAAAGATAAATTAAATGTAGATATTTATACATTAGAAGATATTGTTAAAGCACTAATTTCACCAAATAGAGATCCTAGAGATGAAATGCCACAACCTATTTTAAAATCAGATGTATTAGAACTAGATGATTTAGAAGTAGGAATGAAATTACAGGGAACTGTTAGAAATGTTGTAGACTTTGGAGCATTCATTGATATTGGACTTCATAATGATGGATTAGTACATATATCTAAAATAACAGATAAATATATTAAACATCCAAGTGAAGTTTTATCAGTAGGAGATATAGTAGATTGTTATGTTGATTCTATAAATAAAGAAAAGGGTAAAGTAAATTTAAGATTAACAGAAAAGTGATAAAAATCACTTTTTTTGCTTTTAAGAAGGAATTTGATATATCGATGTAGTATGATACTAGTAGAAGAATAAAAAGTGGTACAAAAAAGAAAGAAGGCGAAGTATGACTAACGAATTATTAGTATATGAAAATATTAATATTGAAGATATGATATATGAAGTAAGAGGAAAACAAGTAATATTAGATTTTGATTTGGCATATTTATATAAAGTTGAAACTAGAGTTTTAAATCAAGCTATAAAACGAAATATCAAAAGATTTCCAGAAGATTTTATGTTTCAATTAACAGATCAAGAATGGAAGTCTATCACATCACATTTTGTGATGACATCCAAAACAAAAAGACCTTATAAATCATTACCTTATGCTTTTACAGAACAAGGTGTAGCAATGACATCAAGCATATTACATAATGATAAAGCTATAAAAATGAGTGTAAAAATAATTGATGCTTTTGTAAAAATGAGAAAATTTATTAAAAGTAATTTAATAGAAAACGAATATGTTAATACTATTTTATTAAGACATGATAGTGAAATAAAACAATTACAGGAAACCTTTAATAGATTGGAAGAAAAAGAATTAAAAAACAAGATATTTTTTAATGGTGAAATATTTGACTCATATTTAGAAATAATAAAGATATTAAATCAATCTAAAAAAGAAATAATTATAATAGATAATTATGCAGATGAAACATTACTTGAAATAATATCTAAAATAAATAAAAACATCACCTTGATAACAAGTAAACAACTATTAAAAAATATAGATATAAATAAATATAATGAACAATATAATAATTTAACAGTAATAAAAAATAATACATTTCATGATAGATTTATAATATTAGATAAATCTAAAATATATCATCTAGGTTCATCTATTAATCATCTTGGTAAGAAAACATTTGCAATAAATCTAATAGAAGAAAAAATAGTAAAAAAAGCATTGTTAAAAGAAATAAGTGATATAATAAATATGAAGGTGGAAGTATGATAGAAGAATTCAAAAAAATAATAGAAAATAGTAATAATATAGTATTTTTTGGAGGGGCAGGTGTTTCTACAGAAAGTGGTATACCTGACTTTAGAAGTAAGGATGGTTTATATAATCAAAAATATGATTATCCTCCAGAATTAATATTATCACATACATTCTTTTATAATAATACAGAAGAATTCTATAAATTTTATAAAGATAAAATGAATAGTTTAAAATATGAACCTAATATAACTCATATTAAACTAAAAGAGTTAGAAGATAAGGGTAAATTAAAATGTGTAATTACACAAAATATAGATGGATTACATACCAAGGCTGGATCTAAAAATGTATTAGAAATACATGGTACTATCTATAAAAATCATTGTATTAAATGTAATAAAGAATATAGTGCAGAATATGTCTTTAATAGTAATGGAATACCTAGATGTAATTGTGGTGGTATTATAAAACCAGATGTAGTATTATATGAAGAACCTTTAAATGAATCATTTGAAGAAGCTATTAGATATATACAAAATTGTGATACTTTAATAGTAGGAGGAACATCGTTAACTGTATATCCAGCAGCATCCCTAATAAGATATTTTAAAGGTAAAAATTTAATACTAATCAATAAAGATAAAACACCATATGATAATATAGCTACATTAGTTATAAATAAAAAACTAGGAGAAGTATTTAAAGAAATATAAAATATTAATAAAATAAAAGACAAATAGTCTTTTTTTTGATATAATTATATAGGTGGTTCGATGTTTAAAATAAAAAATATAGAACTTAAAAATAATGTTGTTTTAGCTCCTATGGCAGGTATTTGTAATCATGCTTTTAGAACTATTGTTAAAGATATGGGTTGTGGACTTATATATGCGGAAATGGTAAGTGATAAAGCAATAAGTTATGGTTCTAAAAAAACTATTGATATGTTATATATGACTGATAGTGAAAGACCTATTGCTCAACAAATATTTGGTAGTGATAAAGAGTCTTTTGTTAAAGCAGCAAAATATATTGAAGAAACAATGCATCCAGATATTATTGATATTAATATGGGATGTCCAGTTCCAAAGGTTGCTTTAAAATCACAAGCAGGGTCAGCTTTACTTAAAAATCCTGAAAAAGTATATGAAATAGTTAAAGCTGTAGTTGAAACAGTAAGTATTCCAGTAACAGTTAAAATTAGAAGTGGATGGGACGCTAATAGTATAAATGCTGTAGAAATAGCTAAAATTATAGAAAAAGCAGGAGCTTCTGCTATAACGGTTCATCCAAGAACTAGAGCTCAAGGATATAGTGGTAATGCTGATTGGAATATAATAAAACAGGTTAAAGAAAATGTATCAATTCCTGTTATAGGTAATGGTGATATTAAGACTTGTTATGATGCTAAAAGAATGATTGATGAAACGCACTGTGATGCAGTCATGATAGGTAGAGGAGTACTTGGTAATCCTTGGCTTATTAAAGAATGTGTTGATTATTTAGAAAAAGGTATAGAACCATCTATAATTACGCCAGAAGAAAAGTTGGATATGATACTTCATCATTTAGAATTACTAAAAAGTTCTAAAAATGAAAAAGTAGCTATTCTAGAGATGAGAAGTCATGCTGCCTGGTATTTAAAAGGAATAAAAAATACAAAAGAATTAAAAGAACAAATATTTAAAATTACTAGTATAGATGATTTTAAAAATGTAATAGAAGAATTTAAAAGGGAGAGATATTATGAATAATGCATCATTTACTAGAAGATTAATTGCTTATATAATTGATTTTATATTTATAAGTGCTATACTTATGATTCTTGCTTATTTTATGCCCAAAAGTGCTAATTTTAATTTTTTAACACAAGATATGAATGAATTAACAGAACAGGCTATGAATAGAGAGATTACTTTTGAAGCTTATTCCAGAGAATTTGCTAAGAATTTAATCGAATTAGATAAAGTAAGTGTTGTATATAATGCATTAAGTTTTATAATATTAGTTATATATTATGTAGTAATACCTATATTTACAAAACGTACATTAGGTAAACAAATAATGAGAATAAAAATAGAACATGTAAAGGGTAAAAAGTTAAATATTTTAAATACATTTACTAGAAGTATTATTGATATTGGACTATTATATTCATTAATTACAGTATACTTAGTACAGATAGTAGATTATAAAACATACTTCTTTACATTAATTATTTTTGGAATTATTCAATTTTTACTAGTAATTATAAGTATTTTTATGATATTATATAGACGTGATAAACGAGGACTTCAAGATATTTTAAGTAGAAGTAACGTTGTATTAAATGAGGTGAGATAATGAGAGAATTTACAGAACAAGAACAAGTTAGAAGAGACAAATTAAAATTAGTTGAAAGACCATACCCAGATCAATATGTTACTACACATACAATAAGTGAGGCATTAAATGTTCCTGATGGTACTAAAAATGTTAGAATAGCAGGACGTATTGGTTTTATGAGAAAAATGGGTAAACTATCATTCTTTAAAATTAGAAATATTGAAGATGCTATACAATTACAATTTAAAGTTGATGTATTAGGTGAAGAAAAATATGATGAAATGAAAAAGATATTTGATTCAGGAGATTTCATTGGAGCAGAAGGAGAAATAATTACTACACAAACAGGTGAAAAATCTTTATTAGTAGAAAATTTTACATTCATTGGTAAAGCATTAAGACCACTTCCTGAAAAATTCCATGGACTTCAAGATACAGAAATTAAATATCGTGAAAGATATGTTGATTTAATAATGAATCAAGATTCAAGAGATTTATTCTTAGGAAGATCTAAATTTTATTATTTTTTAAGAAAATTTATGAATGATAATAAATTCTTAGAAGTAGAAACTCCAATTGTTCAAACTGCAGTAAGTGGAGCAAGTGCTAAACCATTCTTTACACATCATAATGCACTTGATTTAGATTGCAATTTAAGAATTGCGCCAGAATGTTATTTAAAGGAATGTAATGCAGCTGGATTTGAAAGAGTATATGAAGTTGCTAAATGTTTTAGAAATGAAGGAATGGATCCACAACATTTACAAGAATTTACTCAAATTGAATGGTATGCATCATTTTGGAATTTTGAAGATAATATTAAATTCTTTAAAGAATTTATGGTTGAAACAGCTAAATATTTAAAAGGAACAACAGTTATAACAGTAGGAGATAAAGAAATAGATTTAGCAAGTGATTGGAAAAGAATAAACTATGTTGAAGAATTAACAAATAAATTAGGATTTGAATTCATTGATATAGATGATCCTGAAGAATTAAGAAGTAAAATAATTGAATCAGGTAAATTTAAAAAAGATGACTTAGCAGAATGTAACTCATGTGCACAATTAATTGATTATTGTTATAAAAGATTAGTAAGAGCAGATATATTTGAACCAACAATTATGTGGAATTATCCTGCAGTATTAAAACCATTAGCAAGAAGAAATGATGATAATGAAAAAGTAGTAGATGTATTCCAAGTAATTATTGCTGGAGCAGAAATATGTAATGCTTATTCAGAACTTGTAAATCCAGAAATTCAAAGAGAAAATTTTGAAGAACAACTAAAAGCTAAAGCACAAGGTGATGATGAAACTATGGATTTAGATGAAGATTACTTAAAGGCTATGGAACAAGGTATGCCACCAATTAGTGGTTTAGGTGTAGGAATAGATAGATTAATGATGTTACTTTATAATGCAGAATCAGTTAGAGATGTAGTTTTATTCCCAATGATGAAACCAATTAATAATTAATGAAATTATATGTAGTTAGACATGGACAAACTGATCAAAATGTATTAGGTTTAGTTCAAGGTGATACAGAATCAGATTTAACTGAAAAAGGTAGAGAGGAAGCAAAAGCTTTACAAGAATTAGTTGAATCACTAAATATTGACGTAGTTGTATCTTCTCCTCTACGTAGGGCATTAGATACAGCTAAATTAATTACAAATAATAAAAAAGAAATCATTATAGATGAAAGACTAATAGAAAGAGATTTTGGTTTATCAGAGGGAAAACCAGTTGACGAAGAGTTAACTGTAAAGTATTGGGACTTTAGTTTAAATACTGATATTAATCAAGTAGAAAAAGTACAAGATTTAATGTTTAGAATAACAGAATTTATAGAAGATATGAGAAATAAATATGATGATAAAAAAGTATTAGTAGTTGCTCATAGTGCAATTTTAAGAGCAATTCACTATGCAATAAATGGTATTCCAGAAGATGGAGATTTACTAAAAATTGAAATACCAAATTTAAGAATAATAGAATATGAAATATAGGAGGAAAAAAATGAAAATATTAACAGTTAATGCAGGTAGTTCATCATTAAAATTTAATGTAATTGAATTACCAGAAGAAAAAGAATTAATAA
>OMSK01000054.1 GCA_900313725.1 uncultured Bacillota bacterium
ACTTTCAAAGATGTTTTCAAAAATATTATATAATGAATCAGTGGCATCAAATTCACCAATCGCATAGCATTTTTTACCCATACCATATGCTATCCCAGCTTCAATATGACCAGATTTACCAGCCGGTAGAACCAATAATAAATTTTTACATGCTTTTTCGTTATCTAAATCTTGCTTAAATATATTTAAAACAATATCACTTTTTAAGCCAAGATTTTCAAACACTTTCATTTTTTCATCTTCAGTTTGGCCTTCTTCACCATAACTGTTCATAGTATCATCATTTTTTAAAAAACAATAATAAGAAATATTATATTTATCAAAAATATCACATATTTTTAAAATATTATTCTTATTTCTAGTTTTACCTGCTATAAAAAATTCATATTTTGTTTCCACATTTATCACCAACCTATAATAATTATACCATAGAAAAAGATTAAGTGAAAACTTAATCTCTTAGAAATTAATTTTTACTTCCTTGCTTGATTGCGGCTTGTACTGCAATCAAGTTTGGAACGGTGTAGGAACCGTACCTACGGACTAAAATGACTTATTTTTATATTCTTCTCTTAATTTCATCCATATTTTACCAAGATGATTTTCTCCGTCTCTATTTATCCCCCCATCCCCAATAATTATCTTTAGGAGAATCTTCAATTATAGTATAATCTTTTGTTTCTAATAATTTTTTCAAAACATATGGATTTTGTTCAATTTTACATTTTAATATTTTTCCATTAATTCTAATATTTCATAAGGACTTAATTTTATTTTATCTTCATACTTAAATCTTTTTTTTGAGCTTCATGTTCAGTTGAAACTCTAGCATATATTGCTACCCTTCTTTTCATTAAATCACCTCTACAAAAAATTATCATTTTTAATAAAATAAGTTTAGGATGCAATTTTGTACATAAGAAAAAGAAGTATTTCTACTTCTTTTATCATGTAATCAGTTTTAAATTAATAATCTTTCCTACTTTGTTTCATTCATTTTCTTTTCTAAAACATGTCCAGCATTTTTATCTTCTAATACTGATACATCTATTAATCCCATATCTAATAATTGTTTAAAATTAGTAACTGTTGTTTGAATAAATTCATCAGTTGGAGTGGAATCAATTTCTTGTGAAAATTGATTATTTTGTTTTGTTCTAATAAAGAAAGATGCAATAAAATGATCATTATATCCTGGATGGTATACTTGAAAATGATAACATTCAAGACTTGGTGCATTGCATACCATCTCATTTAATTGTAAATAATATACATCTTCAGCTAATTTACCAATTTTACCAACAAGTGAATTATAATCATCATACACATATTTATGTGTAGAATCTAACACATCTATATACTCAATTCTATATGCTTCAGGTCTATAATATTTAATACCTCTTCGTCCAGATATATAATTTGGAATTAATTCTTGAGTTTTTTCAGGAATTTCAAGTTCTAATGTTAATGAACCAGATACATTTCCACCACTTATTTTGTTGTATAATTCAGTCATAATAGTTGAACAGACTTCATTACTCATATTGATAAATAAATATGTACTTTTTAAAAATATATTTGAATTAATTTGTTCTAGAGATAATGAACCTATGAATTGTTTTAAAGTTTCATATCTTTTTGTTCTCACGGATTTATGATATTCACTAGATTTATCAAACATATCTTCTTCTAAACCATATGTACCAATAATTTTAAATAATTCTTCTTCTAATTTCTTATTTTCTCTATTCCAATAATTATTAGTTAAAAATGCATACGCTAACATATATCTATCAGAATTTAATTCTTCATTTTGAATTCGCTTAATTTCTTCATAAAATTCTTCTTCTGTTGGATAATCTTTATATAATTCTTCTTTTGTTTCTTTATTGAATAACCTCATAGTAAAGTCCTCCCAAAAATATGCTTTATATTATAACATACTATGATATACATATCAACCAATATAAAAAAAGACTAAGTTGTGTGGATTTACTTAGTCTTTTAAATTTAAATTGTAAAGTTAATTATTAATTCTTCTTTGTTTTTATTGCAGCTTGTACTGCATATAGGTTTGGAACGAAATAGACTAAAACAACTTATTTATTCACTTTTTACTTATTTTCTATTTTTCTATTATCATCTATATACCTATAATTTAAATTGTTATTAGATGTTATTACTGTCCTTCCTAGATTCTTTTCTAAATCATCTCTTGCTGATTTGGCAGCATGTCCACCTAACTTAGCTATTTTTTTATTTGCTTCTAACCCT
>OMSK01000002.1 GCA_900313725.1 uncultured Bacillota bacterium
AATTTCTAAATGGTCGGGAAAACAGGATTTGAACCTGCAACCCCTTGGTCCCAAACCAAGTGCTCTACCAAGTTGAGCCATTTCCCGGTACGAGATAAATTATATATTATTTTATGCAAAAAAGCAAGTACTTTTGCATAAAATTATTTATTTTTTTAATTTTATATACAGAGCACTTGAGTTTGGATTTAAATTTTTTATGGGTTCGCTGTTTAAAATTAAATGACACTTTTTATCAATTGTTAATTAAATTTTTATTATTTTTAAATAAAATTGTATCAGTATTATTTAATATTTGCATTTGTGATATTGCAATTTTATTTAGTCTTTCGAGTCTTATTGATTGGCTTAAACCATCATTAATAAATACTGAATTTAAATTTTCTAAATTTGATAAACATATTAATTCATTTATCGATGCATAATCCCTAATATTTCCATCTAGATCAGGATTGTTTATTCTCCATTCTTTCGCAGTTTGACCAAATAATGCCATATTTAATACATCTGCTTCTTCGGCGTAAATATAGTTAATTTGATCTTTAGTTAATTCATTGGGTATTAAGTTGTATTTTATTGCATTGGTGTGAATTTTATAATTAATTTTAGATAATTCTCGCTTAGCATTCCAACCAAGCTTACTTTGTTCTTCTTTTTTTAATCTTTCAAATTCTTTAATTAATAACAATTTAAATTTTGGACTAATCCACATGCCAAATTCAAAAGCAATATCTTTATGTGCATATGTTCCACCATATCTACCAGCTTTTGATATAATGCCAATAGCATTTGTTTTTTCTACCCATTCTTTAACGCTTAATTTATAACTATTTAAACCAGCTTGACTTTTAATTATGGCGAATTCGCCATAATTAAAATTAGGATTATGTAGTTCTTCCCAAATGCCTAAGAATTCAATTGTATTTCTATTTCTTAACCAATCTGTAACAAAAAAATTACCATCTTTTGATTTAATCATATCTGTTATTGAAATATAGTCTTCATCATCTATTTTCATATAATTAATAATTTGATTATCTACTTTAATCTCCATAATATTTAACCTCCTATTATAAAATTATTAAATCATACAATTATTTTATACTAAAACACTTCCATATTCTTACTAAGTATTGATTCAATAATTCTAAACATTCTTTTAATGTCAACAACATCAGTCATATGATACTTATCATCCTTATCTTCCTGATTTTGATATTATGCCAATAGCATTAGTTTCTTTAATCCACTTTTGTGGAGACATTTTAAACTTATTACTTCCTGCATCATTTTTAAACGAGTCGAATTCGCCCCCTTTAAAATCTTTATTATGAATACTTTCCCATAATCCCAAATAAGAAATAACTTCTTTATTTCTCATCCAATCTCTTATTGGTAATCTTGGCTCTTCTTCATCAGCATATCTAGCTAAATCAGTAAGTGAAATATAATCAATATCACCAATTTTTATAATTTCCACTTTACTGCCTTTAACATCAATTTCAGATCTTATAAGATTATTTGACATTACATTCCTCCTGTTTATATTTTTTAATCTTCTTTTCATAATAAACATATCATGGGAAATATCTATTGTCAATATTTTTACGAACTTTTTTTCGATTTTTGATATTTAAAAAAACTAACATTTCTGTTAGTAATTATTAAAATGGTGCATCCGAAGGGATTCGAACCCCTGACCTTTTGGTTCGTAGCCAAACACTCTATCCAGCTGAGCTACGGATGCAACTTGCCTACGACCAAAAGTATAGCACTTTTTTTTTCAAAAAGCAAGAAAAAAGCAGAAAAATCTGCTTATTTTACGTCAATAATACCATATTGATTATCTTTTCTTTTATATACAACAGCCACATCATCTGTTTCTGAATTTTTAAAGATAAAGAAATCATGTCCTAGCATATTCATTTGAAGAATAGCTTCTTCTTCATTCATTGGCTTCATTTCTATTGTTTTTCTTTTTACAATAGTTTCTTCTTCTGTTTCTTCTTTAGAAACTTCAAAATCTATAAACTCTGCTACAACATCTTTATTGATCTTGTGCATTCTTGTTTTATTTTTTCTTATTTGTCTTTCTAGTTTTTCAACTACTAAATCAATTGCTGCATATAAATCTTTATCTGCAGATTCTGCTCTTAAAATAGCTGTTTTAATTGGAATTGTAACTTCTATTTTTTGATTAACTCCACTTTCATTAACTAAAACACTTGCTGTTATTTCATCTGGATGTTCAAAGTACTTGTCAAGCTTACCAATTTTAGATTCGATATAGCTTTTTATTGCATCTGTAATAACGATTTTACTTCCGCGAATATTAAATTTCATATCATCATCCTCCTAAGTAAATTATAACATATAAATAATTTAAAATAAAGAAAAAACTGCTTATACTAGTGCAGTTTTGACTTCTATAACGTTTTTAGCTTGTAAACCTTTATCGGTTCTAACTAGTTCAAAATCTACATATTGTCCTTCTACCAAAGTTTTAAATCCCTCAGATAGAATAGCAGAATAATGAACGAATATGTCTTCATTATTATCATATTCAATAAAGCCATATCCTTTATCATTGTTAAACCACTTAACTTTTCCGCGCATATAAATCTCCCTTCTTATTCCCGTCAATTAAATTATCTCATTCCCACAATTCAAATTCAACAAAATACATACTACAAATTCCGACATAAAAATATTATAAGAAAATTCGTTATTAAACCATTTTTTTGAATTTTTGCGGGAACATGACTATCTTATCAAAATCAGATATCTGTTTCAATATGGTTTGCGCGAACGGTAAATATTTATGTCTGAAATGTCATTTTATTGACTATTAATGAGTTCATTTTTCTTTTATAACCTCATAATATACAATAGCCGCAATTTGTATTGTTTTTAATTTTATACATGTTAAAATTCTCATAGTAGTAGGTGATTGTATGAAAAAAAGATTTCTTGCATACTCAACCGGATTAATAAAAAAATACTATCCAGATACTGATAGTATTAAGATGGAAGAATATGCATATAATCTTGAAGCATTTTATCTAACAGTTACTAAAATGTTAGTAATTATACCTACAGCTATAATACTAGGAGTAATTAAAGAACTTCTATTATTGTTATTATTCTTTAATATACTTAGAGAACAAGCACATGGATTACACGCTACTAAAAGTTGGATATGTTTAGTATCATCAACGTTAATATTTGTAGGTGTTCCATTTATATCAAAAATAATTACAATACCATTTATTATTAAAATAATATTGGATATTATAGGATTATTATTAATTGCTTTATATGCACCTGCTGATACTGTAAAAGCACCAATTATAAAAGCAGAAAGAAGAAAAAAATATAAAATTAAATCAATTATATATACAATGTTTTTAATAATATTAAGTTTAATTATAAAAAATACTGTAGTTACTAATTTAATAATATTTGCTATATGGATAGAAGTATTTTTAATACTTCCTATTACATATAAAATATTTCATCTAAGTTATAACAATTATATAGAATATTTAAAAAATATGAATTAAACATGGGCCCTGTTTAATTATAAAGAATAATAAGGAGGATAGTAATATGTTTAAGAGTTTATTTTCTAAAATATTCAAAACTGTTGGTAGTATGAATGGATCAGGGAAAGCATGTCCTAGATTTATAATTGATGAACCAACAATGCCAAAAAGTATGATTGAAAGATAAAAAATAAAATAAGATTCTTAATTGAATCTTATTTTTTTATACATAATTTTTGAACATAAAACTTACCATTTACTTCTCTACTTTGACTAATATATTTATTGTTTTCAATTATATCTTTTACTAAAGATAAGCCATATCCTCTGCCTTTCCCTTTAGTACTATATTTTTCTTTATCTATTTCTTCTACATTTATTCTACCTTTATATGTATTTGATAATATAAATTCAATATTATCTTCATTATCAATAAATTCAATTATTATTTGCTTATCTTTAGATTCTATTGATGCTTCTATTGCATTATCTAAATAAACACCTAATATTCTTGTATAATCTTCTAGGTTTTTACTTACATTATTCCATTTATTCTTTGTTTTTAAATCATCATCTATTTCTACATATATCGATATATTACTATCTAACATTTTCTTTATTTTTAAATAAACTAATCCTTTAGTACCTCCAGTTGGAAGATTAGTTAACTTTTCCAACCATACATTATCATCTAATTTAGATACCTTATCTAACTTTTCACTAACATATTCTTTTAGTTTTTTATTACTTTTAAGTATCATATCATCTATAACCGCAAGTTGATTTTTATGTTCATGTATTGCTTTACCCTTTTCTACAACTTCCAATTCATAATCTTTAACATAATCTAATAAATTATCATATTTAATAGTTAATTGATTATTATTTGATTTTTCATTAAAGAAACCTATTACAAATATTATGATTCCCAAAAAAACACATATTATTAGTAAATGGTTGTTTAAAAATAATTTATTATATGCAATAGGAAAAAGAATTATATAACTAAACAACACTATTATTATTGTATTCACCATTAAACTAAGAAATTTTTTCTCATCATACCACTTTATTATTTTTGCAACAAATTTAATTAAAAATGGAATTTTAAAAATCAAATAATATAATGTAAAAACAATTGTATTACCAATTACTATGCCAATAAAATTATTAGTATAGTATTCAACATCAATATTGAATAAACATATAGAAATAATATATAAAAATAATTCTGATACTGCATACCCTATATATGTAAATAATGTACCTAATAATGTTTTAGAACTATTTTTTTTACAAACTATCTTCAATATAATAAAGGTAATTAAATTACTAATTATCATATTTAATACTTCATCTATTTTTGCTGAATTTAATTGTATTATTGTTTCAAAAATAGAAAAAAATCCTATAAAAAAATAATGTTTTATTTCTATTTTTAATTTTTCTTTTACAAATTTTGAAAAAACATAACAATCAAGTAAATGCATTACAAAATATATAGCGTACCAACTAACAGCTTCTAACATACTCTTTTAACTCCTTCTTCTTATTTCTAGCAAGATAATCAATTATATCACCATTTTGGAAATATACTATACCATTCTTCCAATCAATCATAGTAATCTTTTCTGTATTAACTATACAACTTCTATGTGATAAGAAAAATCTTGAATCTAACATATTAGATAAACTTGTAATAGTTTCACTTACAGTAATTTCATTATAATCAGTTTTTATAATACATTTTCTATCAATTGAATCTTTTAAAATATAAATAATATCATCTGTATATACTTTATATGTCATTTCACTATTTTCAAATATAAGTACTTTCTTATTATCAATTTTATTAATTGCTTTTTTAACTGTCTTTTCTAAACTATCTTTACAATCATTAAATTTAGATATGAAATCTAATAACATTATTTGAGCCTTTAGAGCTTCATAACCCATATCAACATGAGATGTAACTAATATAATAATACTATTCCAATCTTTAGTTCTAATTCTTCTAGCAACATCAATGCCAGACATTCCACCTGGTATTTCTATATCCATAATATATATTTTAGATGAATCATCATTAATAGTTTTCATCATTTTATTATTATATTTATCAAATTCTTCAATTTTATATTCTATATCTAATTCACTCATAACATTAGTTATAGATTCTTTTATATTATTTCTAAATGATTTTTCATCATCATAGATAACAAATTTTACCATAAACCATTCTCCTTACTTATGTTTGCTTTATGTTAACCTTAAACAATATACCATAAATTACCAATTTATACAATAAAAAAAATGAATAATTATTATTCACTTTTAAACACTTCATTATTAATTCTTTCTAATATTTTTGGATTTTTAAAATGAGGTAAATATTCTTCTAATTTTCTTTTATTTAAAAGTTTTGCAATTTTAGAATAACTATTAATTATTTCTTTATATGAATCATTATCAATATTGGTTTTATTTCTTACTATTTCTATTAATAATCTTTCCAAATCATAAGCTTTAATATTAACATTTTGATATGTCATATTATTAACACCTATATGATATAATTCATCAGTCATAAAGATTTGTTTAATAAAATCTTCTTTCATCTTACGATCTTTTTGTTTACTAGCAACATAATAAGTGTTAGGTAATTTAGATTTTAATTTATAGATATAAGCAGCTGTTTCTAAAGTATATATAGCATTTGGATGTTTTTTCGCAATCATCTCAAAATAATTAATATTTTTATCTGTAGAATATACTCCTTTTTTTACAAAATAAAGTTTTTTATCTTCTACTAGTTTTTTTATCTGATAAGCACTATATCCTTTATTTACAAGGTCTTTATGTCTAATTATCATTTGTACCACCGATTATAATTATAATATAGATATTATATAAAATCAATACTCTACCGACAAAAAATTAAATCATATCTGTTTTACCCTTATATTATAAGAAAAAAATTTTTTACAAAAAAGACACTTAAAAGTGTCTAATTAGCAATTTTATGATGAGGTGTAGGTCCTGATTCACTTAGAGTTCCAAATGAATAATTCTTTCTTTTTAATTCTGATAATATAGCATCTAATGCGGTCGCGGTAGATCCTTTTATATCATGCATTAATACTACACAGTGAGCTCCACATTTTGATACACCTCTTATAGTAGCATTATATACACCAGATGCATTATATCCTGCTGCATCTCCACTTGATACATTCCAATCAAAATAGATATATCCTCTATTCGTCATTTCAGCCGCAATTGCACTAACAACTCCTTTTGAATATTTTCTGCTTATAGTATTAGATGATCCTCCTGGAAATCTAAATAGTTTAGAATATGACCCTGTTCTATTTTTAATTACTTCATTCATTTGATTAAAATCATTTATATAAGCATCTACACTATTATAAACATTATAATTATGTGTATATGTATGAACAGCAATTACATGTCCTCTTTTAGCTTCTTCAGATATTAAATACTGATATCCTGGAAATTGATTTGTTACAAAGAATGTGGCTTTTACTCCATGTTTATCTAAAGTATTTAAAATACTTTGAGTATAAGCACCTGGACCATCATCAAATGTTAAATATACTGTCTTACCTGATCCATTTGATGCTTCTGCATCACCAATCGCAGGTTTTTCTTTAACATATACAATTCTTTTTACTTCAGCTTTTGCTTCATTTGAATTGAATACTGAATATTTTATTTCATATGTACCTATTTTATTTTTATCGACACTACCTTCTACTTTAACTTTTTCTGTTAAATCATCATCACATTTATCAGTAGCTTCATATCCTGGTTCTTTATAATCATTACCTTTATAAATTGTCATTTCTTTAGAACCTTTTAGATTAATTTCTGGTTTATTATCTGTTATTAATTTAACTTTTCTAGTTAAAACTGTATCATTACCAGATGAATCTGAAACGGTATAAATTAATTTTTCATCTTTTAATTCTACATTTACTTTTTTAGTTAGATCGCCATCATAATTATCTTCTGCTTTATATTTATAATTCTTATATTTATTAGGGCATATTTCATCAGGTTTATCTTCTAATGTTATTTTAGGTGGTAAGTTATCAACTACTTTAACAATTCTTGTTTTAGAAACTTTTTTAATAACACCTTTATAACTATATTTAATTTTATAAGTTCCTATTTTTTTTGTATTAACTTTTCCATCTACTTTTACTTTTTTAGTAAATGATTCTAATATATTATAAGCTTTATAACCTGGTTCACTATATTTACTATTAACATCTATTTCTATTTCTTTTTCATTTAATTCAAGACGTGGATATAATAAGAATGAGATAATTGAAATAAGACTAACTATAAATATTACTATGTATTTCCAATACTTCAAGCACTTCTTCATATCCACACTACCTTTACACATATAGTATAACACAGTTGATTACAAATAAAACAAATTATTTTAATTTTTTTTAAGTTTTAACTTTATTTTATATTTATTTTACATTATACTTATAATAGAGGTGAATTATGGAAAAGATATATATTTTTGGACATAAAAATCCTGATACTGATGCGGTTACTTCTGCGATTACATTAGCTTATTTAAAAAAGGAACTAGGATATAATGCAGAAGCAAGAATTCTAGGTACTATTAATAAAGAAACTGAATTTGTTTTAAAACATTTTAAAGTAAAAGAACCTGCTTATTTAAATGATGTTAAATTGCAAATTAAGGATTTAAATTATCATAAGAATTGTTTCTTAAATAGAAATACTTCTATTGCAAATGTATATAGTTATATGGTTAATAAAAATATAACAGGTGTTCCTATTATTGATGATGATAAGAAATTTGTTGGATTAGTTACAGTTAAAACTATCTTTAGAGAAATGTTTCAAGCAGATCAAACTCTTCTTTATTCATCATTAGACAATATTGTTGAAGTATTAAAAGCTGAAGTATTAAATAAAGCTGAAGATGAAATAAGAGGTCATATATTAGCCGCTACTTATAGAAGTACTACTTTTTTAGAACATGAAGAATTATATGATGATTCTATATTAATAGTTGGTGATAGACATAGTGTTATTGAATATGCAGTTAATAAAGGTATTAAATTATTAATTATTGTTGGTAATAATGAAATTAAAGAAGAACATTTAAAAATAGCTAAAAAGAATAAAGTAACAGTTATTAGAACTATATTAGATAGTTTTCATACTGCTAAATTAATTGGTTTAGCAAATTACATCGATAATTTAATTACTAATGATTCTATTGAAACTTTTGATGAAAACGATTATTATGATGACTTTGTTGTTAGAAGTGCAAAATTAGGTCATAATAACTATCCTGTTATTGATAAAAATGGTATTTGTCATGGTTTAATTAGAATTACTGATATTATAAAAAAGAATAAGAAAAAATGTATTTTAGTTGATCATAATGAAGAGGAACAAAGTGTATTAGGATTAAATGAGGCTGAAATATTAGAAATAGTTGATCATCATAAAATTGGTGATTTAACAACTAATCAACCTATTAATTTTCGTAATATGACAGTTGGTTCTACAAATACTATTATTTACTTATTATACAAAGAAAGTAAAACAGAAATACCATATGAAATAGCTGGTTTAATGATTTCAGGTATTTTATCTGATACACTAGCACTTACTAGTCCAACTACTACTAGTTATGATAAGGAAGCAGTTACTAATCTTTCTAAATTACTTGGTATTGATTATAAAGAATATGCGACTGATATGTTTAAAGCAGGTACTTCTTTAGAAGGTAGAACTAAAGAAGATATTATAGGTACTGATATTAAAATATTCCCAGTTAATGGTAAGAAAATCGCAATATCTCAAGTATTTACTATGAATTATGAAGAAATCTTAGATGTTAAAGAAGATTATATTAAAATACTTGAAGATATGAAAAAGAATAGAGATTATGATTTAATATTATTATGTATTACTGATATTATGCAAAATGGATCTTATATTCTTTATTCTAAAGATGATGAAGAAAATATTTCTTTATCTTTAGGTATTGATGATATTAGTGAAGGTTATTTCTTACCTGGTGTTGTATCAAGAAAGAAACAAATTGTACCAAATATTATGAGTATAATAAAATAAAGGTTATTAAACCTTTATTTTTTTTGACAATCACTACATATTCCATTTATTTTTATTTGATGTGATAATAATTGATATCCTTTATCTTCTATTTCTTCTATTGGACATATATCAATATTTGTTTTTTTATGACATTTAACACAATATATATAATGATTATGTTCATGTTTATCAATTGAATAATATACTTTATTATTATCAACATTTTTTATTATTAAATCTTTTTCTAAGAATAATTCTATTATTCTATATATAGTAGAATTATCCATATCATTCTTACATTTTTCTTTAATATCTTCAAATGTAGATTCTTCATTTTGTTCTATTATTTCAAATATAAGTTTTCTTTGTTTAGTTAGTTTTAATCCTTTTTCTTTAAATAGTTCTATCATAATGTTATACCTATTAGGTCAATTATAATTCCACATATTACTCCAATGAAATACATAATTGAAACTATTTTTAAATTTTCTTTTATATTATGATTTGATTTAAATAATAGAATTAAAGCAACTCCACTATTAGTTAAAAGTCCAGCTATAGTAGAACCTAGAGTAATTACTTTATTTAAATATAATTCTGTTATTACAACACTTGATCCACAGTTAGGAATTAATCCAACTAAACTTGAAATAAATGAACTAAATATATTATCTTTTAAGAATAGTTTTTCTAATTGTTCTTCACCATAGTTTTCCATAACATAATTAAGAACAAAAGAAATAATAATTATAAATAATAATACTTTTATTGTATGTTTTATACTTGACTTAAATATTCCATGTTCACAATCACAATGATCATCTTCACACATATCATGAATATGTGCTGGTTCTATAGCTTTTCTAAATATTAAATCAATTATAATACCGAATATGATACCAATTACTACTTTAATTGCTAGTATCTTAACAATAAATGATGCTTCTTTTCCTTCTGATATAAGTATTGGTAACATTTCATCTGATGTAGATAAATATACTGATATTAATGTACCTAGTGTTATTATTCTACCTATAAATAAGTTAGTAGCCGCAACACTAAATCCACATTGAGGAAAAGCTCCAATAAGTCCTCCTAGTATTGGTCCAAATCTACCTGATTTTTGTATTGTATTTTTACTTTTATTACTTAATTTATGTTCAAAGAATTCCATAAGTAAGAATGTTAAAAATAAGAATGGTAATATCTTTAAAGCATCCATTAATGTATCAATTATTATGTCTATCATATAAGTCCTTCTTTCTAAATGCAATTTTTTTGCATTTATATATTATCATACTTTTAAAATTAATGTCAATAAAAAAATAGAGATTTTTTTCTCTATTTTTTTAAATCTTTTATTAGTTCATTAACGCTATGATATTTTTTAGTTTTCTTTTTACCACTAAGTATATCATCACTTTCTTTTAAAACTTTTATCATATTTTTATTATTCTTCTTAGTCATTGATTTATTACCTCTATTATGTGTTATAATCCCACTGAATTTACTCCATATACAGCTTGATCATGAGTAAATCCTTCATACTCTAATTGTTCTATTAAACTATCTCTTGAAAATGCTGATACATTTAAATATGATTTTGCTGATTTTGCTGCCTGTTCATTCCAGTTAGCACCGCAATTATTAACTCCATACGTTGCTTGTGAATTTGTAAATTTTTCATACTCCAATTGTTCTATTAAACCACTTCTTGAAAATGCAGATACGTTTAAATATGATTTTGCTGATTTAAGAGCTTGTTCATTCCAATTTGCCCCAACATTATCAGCAGCATATGTTGCATCATCTTTAGAAAATTTTTCATACTCCAATTGCTCTATTAAGCCATCTCTTGAAAAAGCAGAAACGCCTAAATATGATTTTGCACTTCTCAAAGCATTTTGTTTACTTACTGAAACATTATTAGTATTTTCTTTAATTGTTTCTGTCTTTGTTTCAGTTGTTGCGGTTGTTGTCTGTTTATTATTATTTTCTGCTTTTTGATCATTATTAGTTGTTTGTTTATTTTCCGTTTTTGTTGATGTTTCTGTTTTTTTATTATTTGTATTAGATTGTTTATCCTCAGTATTTGCAGTTTTATCATTCTTTGTTTCTGTTTTATTGTCTTCTTCTTCCACTGTTTCATTATCCGTTTTTTCTATTTCATTATCTTGATCTTCCTTCAAATTAATAGTTGGTTCATAATCATCCCAATCATATTCATCATCTTCAGAATCATTATTACTTATTAATATTATTCCAACTATAATAATTATTATTATTGCTAAATATAGCAATTTTAACCATAAAGGAATTCTTTTAAAATATTCAATTATTTTTTTCATAAACACACCTCCCAATTAATATGAATAATATGTTTTAACTTTATTGAATCCATCTACCGCATCTGAATCAGCATCACTAAATTTTGAAGAATATGTTGTTAAATTTCCACTTGGATTAATACACAAATTAACTAAAGTCATATAGTTATCATAATATTCTTTTAATTCTAAATAAGCATCTTCCATTCCCTCTGGAGGATTTTTCATATTCTTCATCATGTTAGTAACTTTTTCTTTATTATTTTCTAATTTGTTACGTTTTTCAGAAAAATCTTTATCTTCAAATAAAGCATGTAAAGAATCATTGAAATCTTCACGGAATTTTCCATCCTTTTTAGTAAACTTATCTGTTTCTTTATCACTATCTTTCCAAATAGTATTAGACCATACTTTTTTTATTAAATTGCCACAATCTTCTGCTTCTACAGCCCCATTTAACATTTCTAATGAAATGCTTTCTAAATCCTCCTTATATTTTTCCACTTTATCTTCTAAATTATTTTTTCTTCTTTCGTCTAATATATGTTTAACCCCAAATGATCCTCCTACAATTAATCCTATTGCTAAAATAACCGAAACAAATATAGTAATTTTCTTTTTCTTTGATTCATTTTTTTTAGCTTCTACATCAACTTTTTCCGCTACTTTTATTTCTTTTTGCCCTATTGGGCACCCACAATTAATACATTCTTTAGCTTTGTCAGAAATTTCCTTTCCACATTCTGGACATTTAATTATTGCCATAACATCACACACCTTTCTACTTATCATTAGAATATCATAATATTTTTTATTTGTCTAGTGCTATAAGCCCATAAATATATTTTTTATTTTGTAGGAAAATAATAATAGGAGTTGGTACTTATGGCACTAAAGCATGATGATACATATTATTATGATATTGTTAGAAGAAATATCAAAAAATATAGAAAAGAAAAAGGTTATACTCAACAAAGACTATCTGAAGAAGCACAAATGTCTATGGATTATTTAGCTGAAATAGAAAGTGAAAAAAGAAGAAAAAGTTTTAGTATCGCTATTCTTGGTAGAATTGCTGAAGTATTAGAAATAGATATAGATGTATTTTTTAAGGAATAAAAAAATAGAGATTTTTCTCTATTTTTCTATTACCATAATAAATTTAGTAGATCCTTTAATATTATTTTCTTTCATAGTAAATGTTTCATATTGATTACTTAAATCTAGTAATCTTCTTACTTTTGATTCAATATTTTTAGCTTTACTATTTATAATACTTACTACTGAATTAATTGATTTATTAAATTCTTCTATTCCTTCATTTAATTTATTTGCTCCATCATTTATTGATTTAGCTCCTTCATTAAGTTGATTAGAATAGTTACTTAATGTTTTAATTGATTCATCTAATGTAGTTAATCCACCTTTTATTTGTTTATTTCCATCATCTAGTTTATTAACTGAATCAGCAAGCATATCTATTTGAGATTGATATTCTTTTCCTTTTTCATTAAATGTTGTTACACTAGTAGCTAATGTATTAGTTCCATCATTTAATGTTTTTAATCCATTATTTACTTGATTTAAATTAGTACTTAATGTTTTAACTGTTCCAGCATATGTAGCTAATCCTGATAATTGTGTAGAAAGTGTATTTAATGATGCTTTTTCTGTATCTAATTCTGTTTTAGATGATTCAAGTCCATCAATAATTGCTTGTATTTTTTGGACATCTTCTTCATCTGTTAATTTATTTCTTACTCCTATAAGTACTGTTATTTGACCTTCTATTGCTTGTTTTTTAGTATCAATTGCTTGTGCTTTATTTGATATATTTGTAGCAGCAGTAGTTAAATCTTCTACACTAACCTTACTATTAGCATCATCTAAATATCCAAGTATTTTAGTATTATTTGTATATATTGTATTTGTAGATGTATTTAAATTATCTACATTTTCTTTTAATAATCCTAAATTATCTACTATAGTTTTTGTTCCATATTTTAAAGTAGGCATTTTACTATTTAGTGTAGATATACCATTTGATAATGTATTATATCCTCCTAACATAGTTTTACTACCATCACTTAATTTATTCATACCAGCATTATATTCATTCATTTTTTCTGTATATGTATTAATACCTGTTTTAAGTTGTTTTGAACCTTCTTCTAATTTATTTGTTGCTTCACTAACCTTTGCAAGTGTTCCATATAAAGTATTTGTATTGTTTAATATACTTAAATCATCTTTATCTATTAATTTAGGAGTCGCTACCATATAGATTTCACTTGATTCAAATTTTTCTGTTTCATATGTAATAACTGTTTTATCTAAATTAACAGGTGTATTAACTTGTAGACTATCACTTAATCCTGGTAATGATAATCCTACTAAGATATTTTTACTTCCTGTAGATATTACTTTACCATTAGATATATTTATATTAGTATTATTTTTACCTTCTATAATTGTAGATGTAGTTATTAAAAATGGAGTATATAAATTATCATGCTTTTCATTATTAATATAATTGATAGTTATTTTTACTTTACCTTTTTTACCAATCATATCTTTTAATTGCATTTCTTTATTATCTAATTCATATTTAACACTAATAGATATTGGTAATTCTTTATCTGTTTTTCCTTCATAATAAATATCTTTACCATTAGAATGCCATTTTAATTTATTACCAACTTTATCAAATTTTTCATCTCCATTAGTATTATAAATATCTTTTAAATTAGATACATCATCTATTATATCTTTTTGTTCATCATTTTTTAAATGTTCTTCTACAACTATATTTTTAACTTTACCATTTGTATCTAATTTAGAATATACAGTTTCTTCTTTAGATATTGCATATACTGGTGTTGTTACAAAGAATAATGATATTAAACTTAATTTAAATAATTTTTTCATATTATTTTCCTCCTTTAAATCCTAATGTAGTTTTTATTATTAATTTATCAAACATAACAAGTAGAGATGGTAATACAGATATTACTATTACCATACTTATAATGGCTCCTCTAGATATAAGTGTACAAAGTGATCCAATTATATCTATATTAGAGATTAATCCAACACCAATAGTAGCAGCAAAGAAACACATACCACTAACAAATATTGATGTTACTGAATTATCTAGAGCTATTTTAATAGCTTTATATTTATCAGTTTTATTTTTTCTTTCTTCGATATATTTTGTTGTCATAAGAATAGCATAGTCTATTGTAGCTCCAAGTTGAATAGTTCCAATTACTACTGAAGCAACGAATGGTAATTTAGTTCCTGTTAAATAAGGAATACCCATATTAATAAATATTGCTAGTTCTATAGTAGCAACTAATATTACTGGAATAGATATTGACTTAAATACAAATAACATTAATACAAATATTACAAGTATTGAAGTATAGTTAACACTTTTAAAGTCTCTATCTGTTACTTTAACTAAGTCATTCATTAAAGGTCCTTCTCCAGCAATTATTGCTTTCTTGTCATATTTATGAACTATTTTATTAACTTTTGCGATTTGATTATTTAATTCTGGAGTTGCTAAATCATATACTGAATTTATTAATATTAATTCATATTTATCATTACTAAATTTACTTGTTAATTCTTCTGGAAGTAGATTATTTAATCCACCTAATTTAGATGGTGATAATACTAAATCTATTCCTTTTACTTTTTCTAGTTCTTCTGTAATATGTTCTATATCTTCTGTTTTAGTACCTTTACTTACTAATATTATTTCAGGAGATACTATATTATATTTTTCTTTTAATTCTTTAGTCGCAATTCTATATCCATATGTATCAGGTATAGATTTATCTAGATTATAATATACCTTAGTTTGTTTTTGACAGTAATATGCAGGTATATATAATATGATAAATACTACTATTATTGCTTTTCTATATTTAACTATTAATTCTTTTATTTTATTAAAAGATGGTAGTAAATTTTTATGTTTTGTTTTATCTATTTGTTTATCAAAGATTAATAATAAAGTTGGGAATAATGTAATAACACATAATACTCCAAATACTACTCCTTTAGCCATTATTAGACCTATATCTGTACCTAGTGTTAGATCCATTGTACAAAGTGCTAAGAAACCAGCTATAGTAGTTAGAGAACTTCCTGCTACACTTACTAATGTTTCATTAATAGCTTCTGCCATAGCCTTATTTTTATCTTTGTTAGTTTTTTTTGCTTTTTCATATTTATGATATAAGAATATTGAGAAGTCTGTTGTTACTCCAAGTTGTAATACTGATGATATAGCTTTTGTAATATAACAGATATCTCCAAGTAAGATATTTGTTCCCATATTATATAGTATAGCTGCTCCAATATTACCTAGAAGTAAGAATGGAACTACATATGAATCTAGAGCAAATTCTAGTACAATAATACAACATATAACTGCTATTACTACATATTTAAGCATTTCACTATTAAATAGTTCTTTAGTATCTAGTACCATCGCACTTACTCCACCTACTAAGCAGTTTTTATCTGTTATTTTTCTAATTTCTGATACAGCTTCTAGAGTTTTATCATCACTTGTAGAGTTTTCAAATGTAACCAGTAATAATTTTGTATTATCTACTGCGACTTTATTTTTTATATTTTCTGGCAACATTTCTACAGGTATAGTTGTTCCTGTAATATCAGCAACACTAAGTACTGTTACTACTCCATCTACTTTTCTTATTTCATCTTCCAATTTTAATAAATTTTTATTAGGCATATCTTCTACTACAATGGTTGCATATGCTCCTGTTTTAAAATCATCTGTTAAGATATGTTCTCCTTTTAATGTTTCAATATCTTTTGGAAGATAAACTAATATATCATAATTAACTTTAGTTTTAATCATTCCAATTAATGATGGAATAAATAAAAGTAAAGATATGATTATAATAGCTATTTTATGTTTTACTATATGTTTTCCAATTCCTTTCATATAAACCTCATTTCTAAAATGACTGGTAGTCATTTAAACATTCTTTTAATATATTACTACTAAAATGACTATTAGTCAATATTATTATATTAATTTATTAAAATTTATTGACTATTTTATAGAAATTGTTATAATTAAGTTGTGGTGAGAGATATGCTTAGAAAAACCAAAATAGAAGAAAATAAATCTATTAAAGAGCAAAAACTATTTGATACAGCTTTTAAACTATTTACTGAAAAAGGTATAAAAAATACTTCTGTTGATGAGATTTCATCTAGTGCAGGAGTCGCTAAAGGGACATTCTATTTATACTTTAAAGATAAATATGAACTTCAAGATAGATTAATTGCTAAAAAATCTTATCAATTATTTTATAAAGCTTTAAAGAAACTTGATAAAGAAAAAATTAATAGTTTTGATGATCAAATTATATTTGTTATTGATTATATAATTGATGATTTATCTAAAAATAAATTATTACTTAAATTTATTAGTAAAAATTTATCATTTGGGCTTTATAATGAAAAAGTTATTAAATTAATGGATGATAGTGATATTAAAGTTAGAGATCTATTCGTAAATGGTATTAAAGAGTTTAATCCTAATATTAAAAATCCAGATGTTATATTATTTATGATTATAGAACTTACTTCTTCTACTTGTTTTTCTTCAATTATGAATAAAGAACCTCTACCAATTAATGAGTATAAACCATATTTATATAAAACTATAAAAGATATGTTGAAATAAAAAAACTAACCATTGGTTAGTTTTTATTTATCTGGATAATTTAAACTACGTCTTTTAATATATTTTTTATATTTTTCATTTTCTTGTTTAATATATTCATAATATATATTTGCTTGAACTTTTGGAATAAATGAATTATATTCTCCATTATTTATAGATTTTATAATTTCATCAAGAACTACAGCACAATAATCAATTGGTAATTCATTAAAATCTTGTTGAGCTGGTGATAAATATATTGATCCATCTTTATACATATGTATACTAAAATGTCTGGCATCTAAATTACCTATATATTCTCTATCTCTTTCAAATGTTCCCATACTGATTCCTATTTGTATTTGTTTTTGATATTCTTCTGGCAATAGATAATATTTATTAATATCATCATAAAATACATCTTGTCTTTTGATAAATATATCATCAGGTCCATAATCATTTGAAATTGTTTTATAAGTACCTTCCATTATTTCAATTGGAGTTTTCATATCTTGTGAATATACTATAAGTCCTCCATAAGCTAGTTCATATTCTTCATACGCATCCATTATACTTTTAAAATGTTCTTTATCAATTTCTAAAAAGGCATCTCTAATTATATTATAATGTTGTTCATCTAAAGAGTTTTTTATACCCATTTCTAACCATCCTGATGTTGTGAAACTTTCTTTACCAGGTTTTACTGCTGCTTTAGTTATATCATATTTTTTTAAATATTCTTGTGGAACTCCATATTTACTATCCACATTTCCACCATACTTATCGCTTAAACTCATACTATTCCTCTTTTCTATCTAATTTTTTGTTTTACTTTTTCATAATATACATCTACCTCAGCACTTGGTATAAATGAATTATATTCTTTATTATTTATTTTATTAACACATTCATCTAATATTTCTTTACAATATTCTATTGGAAGTGAATTGAATTTTTCTTCACATCCATGTAGATATATTAAACCATTTTGATAATAATGTATTTTAAATATTTCACATTCAAAATTATTAATCATATCAATTGTTATATGTGCTTGTTTATTGGAAATATTATCTGGTAAATAGTATTTATTTATTGAATTATAAAAAAATTTTTCATTTTTTAAAGAATAGCTATAAGCATCTATTTTACTATATGTAGATATAACAATTTCCATTTTAGTTTTCATATCTTCTTTAAATACTATTATTCCACCTTCAGCAAGTTCAAAATCTTCATATGCATCTTCAACACATTGAAAACAATCTCTATTTAAATTTGACAATTTTTCTTTAATAATGTTTTGATGTTCTATATCTAAAAGACAAGAATCATTCATTTCATATTTTCCTAGAATAATATTTACAAATCCAGGT
Organism: uncultured Bacillota bacterium; assembly: GCA_900313725.1. GTDB lineage: Bacteria > Bacillota_I > Bacilli_A > RF39 > UBA660 > OMSK01. The sequence continues at coordinate 19,106 of OMSK01000002.1, forward strand.
TTAACCGCTACTGAATCACAATTTAAAGTTTCGTTTAAATAATCCATATTATTTCCTCATTTCTTATTGATTTATAATAACAAACTATTCTTTATATGTCAATTAATTTTGACTTTTTATATTGGTTGTGCTATTATAACTATTAAATTTAGGAGGTCTTATTATGATTTCATTTGAAATGTTAGATAAGATAAGTGATAAATTTAATGAAGAAGGAAATAGTAGTCATTCATATATTGATGAATTATATAAAAATAATGAATTAAATAATTATTTTAATGATGAATTAGTAAATCAACTTAAAGATGATATTACAAATTATTTAGATTTATTATTTTGTAAATGCCAATTTCACTATAATAAAAAAATGAAAATGGAAAAATTAACATATGGTTCATTAAATTGGATAGCTTATTATATGTTAGCTGTTTATGCTGGTAATGAATATTCATATAGAAATGTTCCTTCTATATTATATTTATTAATTGAAAAATTAAATATTACTAAATATAAAAATATTTCTTATGATGAATTATTTAATAAAGTATTAGAAACATTTGATATTAAAGATTGGTGTGATCCAAATAGAGAACAGTATGAATGTGAAATAATACATAAATCACCAAGCGATAAATATGATAAATATGATAAAGTTTATGATTTTGAAAGAACGCATGCGACACAAACGGAAGAATTTTCTGTATGGGCAGAACATAGAACATTTGATATTGAAGTGGATGAATTAAAAAAATATAATATGGATACTAATGTTATATGGGCTGCTAGATATTATGGTGATGGATATGGTTTTGATGTATTAAGTGTTGATTTAGCTACTAATAAAGAAAAACTAATTGAAGTTAAATCTGGTAAATATAATAGTTTTTCTCTTACGGAAAATGAAGTTAATGTTATGCGTAATTGTCATTTAAAGAATGCAGATTATTATATTCATAAATATACTTGTGATTTAGAAAATCATACAATTACAACTACTATATATAAATATGATTATGAATTAGATTTACTTGTTGATCAAGATAGTAATTATTATAATTTATCTGAATATCCAGATTATGATGAAAGAGGACAACTAATTTATAAATATACTATTACTAAAAATAACAAACAAAAAACGATTATTTAAATCGTTTTTTTGTATAAATAACATTCATTATTTATTTCTTTAATTTTTTCAAATTCTAAATCTTCTAATATTTTTTCTTCTAAATGATTTACAGAGAATGAACATATTTCTTTTATATAATATCTTTTCTTTTTCATTTTCTTTATATAATCATTTATAGATGTTTCTATTTTTTCAATTGTATTTGAATTTTCATATTCATCTCTTGTTACTATGGCATTTAAATTTAAATATGATGCTCTATTAGCTTTGTAATCAATTACATCTTCTTCATTAAATGTATCATATATTGTAGTTGATTCTATCATTTGTTCATATATTTCTTGTTTGATATTTAAAAAATTAACGTATCCTATTACTCTTTTTTTATCTTTTAATAATATATATGAATATTTTTTATTTCTAGTTAATTTTTCTATTGTTTGTTTATCCCATCTATATTCTTTATCTAGTAATTGTTTATCTAATTTATCAATAACACCTACTGTACTTTTGGATATATACATAGGTTTTACTGTATGGACATTATTTCTATGAAGATATTTATTAAATCCATTTATTAATATAGATGCATTAGATATTATTATAAATGAATCTGATATTACTCCTGCGAAATCTAAGAAGCATGCATCATATATTATCCATAATAAACATGATAATATTCCACCTATAACCATTGTTTTTTTGCTTTTTAGCATTACATATCCATCTATAAAGCTACCACATACTGCGATTAGTGTTAATATATCTAATCCATTAAAGTAAATTATTACTCCATATATTGGTAATGAATAGAAGAATATATATTTATCTTTATCTGTTTTATAATATCCTATAGTTTTTATAAGTTCAAATAAGCTTATCCAAAAACCCGCTCCAGCTTCTATAAAATAATAGTTTAATATATATAAAATAGATGCGATTAATTGATATAAAATTATTTTATTTTCTCTTTTTGCATGATAACTTCCTAAAAAGAAAATCCACGCAACAAAACCACATATTTGTCCAATTATATATGTATTTGCCATTATATACCTCTTCACTATACTATTATTATATCATAA
>OMSK01000069.1 GCA_900313725.1 uncultured Bacillota bacterium
GTAATTTTTGTTCTTGGTTGAATTGTTTCAGCAGCAACTGGAATACCAGAAATAGGATTAACTTGTTTTTTAATTTGATATCTATATCCAAAGAATAAGATAGCAATTATTAATACAACTCCCAAAATTGTAACGGTATTCTTATTTTTTAAAAATTTTTGTAACGAAACTACAATATTATTCATTTATATCTCCCTTTCTATCTTTAATTTCGTATTAATATGGTGTTTCTAAAATTGCATCAACTTTATTTGTTATATCAAAATCTACTATTTCACCAGTAGCATTAGATGATTTTGTTGATTTAACCATCAAACTTACTTTTGGTGGATATTCACTTATGTGATAGATTTCAATAACATATGTGTTAGAAAGATTTGCATTTTCAGCATATCTTCTAACAAAGTTTTCAATAAATTTTTCTGCATTAATTTTAATATTACCATTATTATTGTATTCTGCTTGATCTATTGCATCATACATAGCTGCTTCTGTTGTTTCTTTAAGTAAAGTATAATTTTGTTGATCTGTATTAGTAACATTTTGAAAAAAGTAAATAAAACCTACAGATATAACAGCAAATACTATTATCATTGCTCCCCAAAACGATTCTTTCATCTATATACCTCCTTAATTATTCTTATAGTAGCAAGCTTTAAATCCTGCTTCACTCTTACTCATATTATAACAATTAGCAACACTATTTTTTCTATCAATAGCAGAATAAATAGTCGTATGTACGAAATCACTTATACATGCTGCTGTATTCTTTTCATTCTTACAATTTAATTTGAAATCAGAATAGCTATTATTTTTGTTATATGCTTTAATTTCTTTAATTAATTGTGGTGTAAGAACTATTGTATATAATGGTGTTTTTTCAGTATACAATTTACTTCCTTTAACACCTCTTGCTTGTAATATATTACTTTTTACGCTTTCAATAGATAACCAGTTTTGTCTTGGCATTCTACCTAATGTACCATCATTACTAAAACTTGTTGTTACGCCATTTTTATTATTAGCTGGGAATGGATTATCCAAATCAATAGTACGATATACTATAGATTTAACACAACCACCAGATGGACAATATGACAACTTATCACATACTTTTCTTCCAACAGGTGTATCACAAGTTACGATATATTCTTTTCTACTACCAGTTTGTTTTAATTCATAAGTACAATTTTTTCTTTGAGCACAATCATAATCAATTGAATTTTTACATTCTGGTTGAGATTTAGCGCATCTTCTATATGCTTCTCTAAATTTAACTCCTGATATATTTAAATTACTTACACATTTTGTAATATCAATTTGTTTATTTTCGCTTGTATAACAATGATATGTACAATTTGGACATGGTTCATCATTACAATATTCATTATAACAATAAGATTCACCATATTCCTTTACGCAAGTATCATATTCTTTAATTAATTTTTCACTATTTTTAATAGTAGAACAATAATTTCTAACACATCCATATTCAGGTTTCTTTTCACATATTTCAATAGCTTCACCTGTAGTACGTTTATTAGTTTCAACTTCTTTTCTAACACAACTTGTTATATCTACTTCTGTACCATCTTTTTTCTTACATGTTGTTTTATAACAGAATTTTTTCTTTAAGTCTTCACATTGTTTTGAAGTCATATCTTGTCCAACAACTGGATCAGTTAATATTTTACCAATATTTTCATAATTTGAATCTTTACCACATTCACAAATATTACATTTTGTTCTAATTAATTCAGAGCAAGTTTTTCCTTCAGTTAATCCCTTATATAATTCAGTTCCTTCTTTTAAAGTACCAGCTGGGCACTTACAAGTTGGCTCAGTAGTATAAACACACTTATATTCACTCTTATATAAATCTCCAAATACTCCTAATTGAATATCCTTTAGATATAAATCTTGTTTACCAGGTTTAGTTAGTTTTTCACTTAATGAAATAACACCTTGACCTCTATCAACCCAGTTTCCACTACCACTTCTACTATTGTGAACAGTTTGAGTAGTTCCATTATAATATCTATTTACATTTTCAGGAATTTCAAAATATGATTCTTTAGTAACAGAGAATTTAATTTTTCCTTCATCAGTTACTTTTAAATCACTTGGTAATTCACTTAATTGTTGACCATTTAAAGCATTGAAATTACCACCTTTAACTTTAGCTCCCATTTTAACATTTTTAACAGTTGATTTAACATTTTCTGTTAAAGTTTTAATATCATTTGTAGTACATGTTTTTCCAGCTTTATTAACAATTGTACATGTATATGTATCAGACATACGCATTTTCATACCTACTTTTGAACCTTTTCTTGAAGGCCATGGAAAATATGCATTACCACTTACATTATAATCTAAATATAAAGGGTTCCCTATATTTCCAGGAAGACTTGCAAACGCAGATTCAACACAATATACTGAGCAATTATCTAATTCCTTTATTAATTTACCATCTTTAGTATTAGTATCTTTTTTATCTTCTTCAACAGTACATTTTCTTTCAACATATTTTTCAGTAAAAGATGCTTCATTATTTTTATCTGTATTTAAGCAAGTTATATTTCCACTTACTTTTTCTTTTACTTCATCATAACATTTAGGTTGTTGTACTGCCCAAGTAATATCAATAATATTTATTCCACAACCATTTTCTTGTTGTGCAATACTTCTAATTTTATCTCTATTTGTACTTCCATTTCCACCAGTTGAAGCAAAGCATGTCGATTTAGGGTCAGCACTAGAAATACCAACATCATCAAAATTAACATATAGTGATGAAGCAAATCCTGTTGTTCCATCGTTATAACCTAGAAAGGCATTATTACAAATACCAGGTCCACCAGTATTACATGAGAATCTCCATCCATTTTGAATAACAACCTTTGCAGATTCTTTTACAGTATAGAAATAAAGATTTCCTCCACGATAGAATCTCCAAACTGGTTCAATAAAAATTCTGAATCCATATTTAGCAGCTACTTTTTTATTTGCTTCTTGGCTTATAGGATTTGATTCAGTAGATTTTTTTGCCATTTGGTCTTTCCAATCATTACCGACAGTTCTTTTAAAGAAATCAATCATACTTTGTGTTGGTTCTTTAGTATATACTTCTCTATCAACACCAAAATATTTTCTTACTTTATCTGAAATAGCAGTATAATTATCATATCTAGAAAAAACTGATGTAGATTTAAATTTTGAGTTTAAACTAGCATCTGTTGACCAATATTCCGATTCTCCTAATTGACTACAAGTACCGTTTTTACACCATTGTACAGTTAACTTAATAGCTTTAAATTGGTCATTAGAGTTACCGTACGGACAAATTGCATCTCCATCAGTTGGACACCCACCAGCTCCTGGTGCAGAACCGCCTGATATACCATTACCATTATAGTATACTGCCTTGACTTTACTAAACGATAACATTACTATCAAAGCAAATACAATTTTTAACATTCTTCCCTTTTTCATATTTTTCCTCCTAAACTAAACTATCCTTCCTATTTTTTATAATAATTACCGCACTAAATAACATGATAACAACAGGTAGAACTATGTAATAATATTTTTGATAATTATTAAATAATTCTTGTAAAAAACTTGCTTTTTCTTTTGTTGTTTTTGTTTCCTTAAATTTTTCTTTATATGTTTTTACTTTAGCAGACCATATTTCTTCAGGAATAACATGTTCTACCCATTTGCTACAATATGAATAATTTTCAATGCCCTTACATTCACTATTATTATAAAAAGTATTAATATAAGGTAATTCAACATTTATTGTAGCAAGTTCATGTTCTGTACAGTTTTCATTTTTCGCATAAATTATATAAGTATGTTTGCCAGAATATAAATCATTAAACACCAAATCTTCATTGGTATTATAGTATTTATCATCATATAAATCATAAATTATCAAATCATTTTTAAGATTTGTTAATGTGATTTGAAACCTTCCATTTGTTTCATTATAATTATAAGATGAATTTATATTCTTTGCTATCCTTTGTAATCTTATCATTTCTTGATCAGAACAATAAGCTTTTACATAATCTGGCAGAGCTAAAAACAGTAAGGTTAAAAAAATTATTTTTTTCACACTTCACCCTCCCTAGTCTTCCATTCTATTAAAAATTATATCACAAAAATTAGTATTTGCAAATAAAAATAAAGAAAAAAATAGAAATAATTAGTTTCTATTTTTAAGTATCTATTATATAAGTTGGTCGCTCTTATTTTTCAAATATATAATTGCACATAATGATAGTATTATTATAGGTAAAAATATATTATAATGTGTCACATATAGATCAACTATTATGTCACGTATTTTTCCAAATATAGTTTTTTTAGAATCATGTTTTATTGTTTTATTATCTTGTTTAATACTTTTTCTATATTCAGTTACGTCTTTTAACCAGTCATCATAACTAATGTTTTTTGGCAACCATTTACTACACATTTCATAATTTTCAATACCTGTACATTCCTTATAATTATAGTACTGATTATAATAAGGTAATTGTATATTTTTTATTGTAAGTTCCGATTCATAACAATTCTTATCTTTAGCATATACATAATAAGTGTATTCATTTGAACTAAGATTGTTAATAGTAAATTCTAAGTCACCATAATAATCTAGTTTATTATTTATATCTTCAACTATTAATTCATTTGAAACATTTGTAAAAGTAATACTAAAACTATTTGAAATATCATCATATTCATAGTTAGTATTAATATTGTTTGCTATTTTTTGTAATCTAATTATTTCATCATTATCACAATCGGCTTTTACACTTATTGGTATAATTAATAACAAAAATAATAAAAATATTTTTTTCACTATAATCACCTTATTATTCTTTTAGTATTATATCATAAAACAAATAAAAGAAGCAATTATTTTGCTTCTAATTATTTGAATTATAACATTTATCAAAAAGTTCCTTACTAGATGTTACAGATAAATTACAACTACTATTATATTTAATATTCAAGTCAATTGTTTCTTTTGTATGTAAAAATTTACTTACACAATTAGCTATATTATTTGAACACTTTAAATTAAAATCCGAATATGATTTATTTTTGTTATAATCTCTTATTTTTTTAACATCACTTGGTGTTAATGTTATAGTCATTAATGGTTCTTTTTGATACAATTTAATACCTTCAACATCTCTTGCATTTGTAATTTTTTCTTTTATCAAATCTTCATTATCCCAGTTGAAACCAGGTTTTCTATCTGCTCCTGATATACCTGGGAAAGGGTGAGATAAATCAATTACTCTAAATAAGGCAATAGGTCCTGGTTCACAGATAACAGGCTTACAAATAGACAAAGCACCCTCAACTAAAGAAATACTAATTTCATTGTTGTTTAATGCTTGAACAATATTATTAACACCCAATCTTTCTTCTAGACAACTCATTGTTCTTCTTGAAGTATTCATAGTGTTTAAGCAATATGCTTCAAAATTACAATAATTACCGTTATTGCATGAACCATCACATTTTGTTGTTTTATATATCATCCCATTTATTTTTTTTGTATTAGATGTGCATTTTCCACTACATGAGTTAGTATTAGTGCAGCATTTCTTTTCTTCACATACTTTTCTTGAATTTCCATCTTCTAAGCATTGTTGAATATCTACTTTTTCACCAGTATTAACATTAATACAAGTATTATTTGTACATCTTGATTCTTTTTGTCTACAAGCTTCATAAGCATCTACAGACGTTTTATTATTATCTACTTCTTTCTTAACGCATGTTGTTATATCAACGTTTTCACCTGTTGATGTATCTTTGCAGGATATATTATCAGGAATATAATTACAGTACTTTCTTATTAAACCTGCGCATTTTAAATTTTTTTCTAATGTTATTCCAAAGCTAGATTCAATATCTGTTATTTTTTTACCTGCATTTAAAGTTCCAAAAGGACAAACACATGGTGGATTATTCTCCGTAATTGTAAAATTACATGTATAATCCTTAACCTCAAGATCATCACTTGTACCAGGTTTAATATTACTAATTTTAAGTGAATATTTTTTTGTATAATTTCCTTCTAATATGTCATTATATCTATTTAGAGAAACAACACCTTGTCCTCTATCAAATATAGTACTAGAAGAAACTCCAGAATCAGATACCTCACCAGTAACTCTATTAAAATATCTATTTTTGTTTTCTGCTATTTTAAATTTAGAAGTTCTTACATAACTTGTATCATTCTTTTTTTCAATAGTATTACTATATACAACTAATTTTTCATCTATTTTTTTATTATCTCCAGCTGTTAGTTTGGCTTCCATTTTATTATTTTTTAACATCTGTTCAATACTTGAACTAAGGTTATCTAAATTACATGTTTTATAACATGTTAGTTTATTATTAGTTATTGTATAACCTGTAGGGCAAGAATAATTTAATGTCTTAGAAACTAATTTAAAACATTCATTTCCAACCCTTACATATCCAGAAGCACAAATTTTATTAGTTTTTTCATAACACTTACCATTAATTTCTACAGTCTTATTTTTATCACATATTTTATTAGAATATTGATAGCATTTTCCACCAACATCTACAGTACCAGCTGGACATACTTTGCTAGCAGCTGAATAACAATATTTTGTGTCTACTTCCACAGTTCCAGACGGACATTTATTATATTTTTGATCGCCATCATACCAACATTTACCTGCTAAAGCAACTTTCCCATCACTGTGATTTACTGCATTTTTAGCATAATACCATGTACAATTTTCATTTTTTACACAAATATTTGCTTTATTCCCATCACCATCTTTTTCATAATACTTATATCCTGATGGGCATCTACAATTTGTACTCATATCATTACCATTTTTACAATACGCTGATTTATATGGTTTATAATCTTTTGTGTGATAATCTCTATATCCTATATGTTCAGTCGTCCAACATGTCCAAGTACCAGAACTTGATTTTGTTCTTCTCATTGAACAACAACCTTGATTATAATTAACACCATATATATGTCCTGTACATGAAGTAAAACTTCCGGTTGAATACCATGTATATCCTCCATAATAAACATTTCCTGTACTACAAAAATGGTTTTGTAATGTATAATATTTACCCCATACAGTACTAGATCCACCACCTACGTATCCACATTCTTCTTTTCTACAAAGCCATTCCCATTCACTGCCGGGATATTCTGTAAATCCAGGATCACATTTCCATTCTATAACATCCTTAACACAGGCATTATTACCACCTTGTCCAGTAGGAGTATACCCATCTGGGCAAGCGTTTGTTACTTTAGTTAAATCAGTTGCAACTGTTTTGGTAACAGGATTATTATTTATTCTTGCACATACATTACCATCAATATTCACTTTACCAGATGTAGTACATTGTTTAAATGTTCTTGAATTATTTCTACAAGTTGTAGCATTAACTGATGTTGGGTATCCATTAGGACATGTTTTACTTTTTTCTGTATTATTTCTACAAACAGTAGTATTAACCGAAGTTGGATATCCACTTGGGCAAATTTTTGATGTTTCAGTATTTTTTCTACATGTTGTACTATCATAAGATGTATACCCTGATGGACATTCTAAACTTTTTTTATTAGTCTTTGATCTACAAGTTGTATCGTTATATGAAACAGAATCAGTTGGACATGCAAGTGATATATTAGATGCGATTGTCATAGCACTTCCACCTTCATCTAATATCTTACAATTCATATAAGACTTAATTGTCATTGTATATTTTGTATTTTCACCAAATGATGGCCAAGCAAAATAAGACCCTCTTAATTGTGGATTAGATATATTACCTGGTAAACTTACTAATGCTTCCTCTTTGCAATACAGCTTACACGTACCATTACTTGATTTTTGAGCTCCATATATAGAATTAGTTCTATTATTAGCATTACATGTGCTTGTTTTTGTATATGATTCACTATACTTACTAACATTATTTTCGTCAGTATTTACACATGTAGTATTTCCTGAACTACTCAATGTTTTATTATAACAGTTTTTATTAGAATAAATATCTACATCCATCATACGATATCCACAACCATATTGTAAATCAGCATATTGAATTCCAAGTGCTGCTTTACATTGTTCTTCTGTTCTTCCAGGTATACCAACATCAGCTGATCGATTACGCAATTTATATTCTTCCGATGAAATAGTCATTTTAGGTGATCTACCACTTAATTCTTCTATTACTTTTCCTCTTGAAGTAATCATTCCATATTTATTTGTACCAAATGTTGGATTAATTACTATAAAAGCAGGTTCATATACTAATCTATATCCTTTAGTAGCGCCACCATATGGATAACTTTCTTTTCTAAGTATATCTTCATAATTATCCATACCTGTTATCATTTTAAAAAGGGCTTTACCTTTTTCATTTACATCACCAACAGGTACTTTCTTTTTTGCTTCCTCATATTTATCCGCGTTATTTAATAAAGAATCAAAAGATTCTAGTTTTAAGACATATAAATCTGTACCTTTTAATAGTTCATATGTATTTGAATCAACATAATAAACTGTATTACCTATTTGAGTAAAACTACCATGATCTATATAATATAATCTTGTTTGTAATATTAATCTATTATTATTATCATATAGGCAGTTTTTAGTAGAACAATTTTTACTTAATCCACTAAAAGTAGAACCTGATGCACCATTATATGATGCACTTACTTTATTCATACAAATAAAAGAAATTATTAGTGTTAGTAATAAAGAAATTCTTTTATTCATACAATCACCCATTCCTATTTTACAACTATTTAAATTATATAATAAAAAATGTCAAATGTAAAGAAAAACAACAATAAATGTTGTTTAGCTTTTTAATACATATTCATATTCACTACCTCTAATTTTAAATACAATCGAGATTTCAGGTGAATGTTTTATTTCATCAAGTATTTCAAAGTAATAAGTACCTTCTTTTTTACTTTTTGCTGGAACAATTTCTTTAATTTTTATATTCATTTCTTTTATTTCATCATTCATTTTATATCTTATTGTTCCAAATATTCTTACAAAATCTGCTAAATCATCAAAATTTGATATTGTTTGACCATTAAAATTGGCATTACCTTCTATTTTTAATAGTACTTTTGTATAATTATCACTTAGTGATGGCGTAATATATTCATATGAATCATAACATACATTACTCGTTTCGCAGAAATTATATGTTGATCTAATTTTATTATCAAGACTGAAATTTGTAATATTTAAATCTACATTTTTTATTATTTCAGTATTGAATGTTAATTTTTCACCTAATTTTGCTTTAGCTTTAGTTTTATTTTTTATTTTTTTAGTCGATAATTTTGTTTTAAAAACACCATTATATGGATCAGAATATGTAAATATTTTCTTTTTGGAAATATATTTTTTAGGGATTTCAAATACTAATATATAATCTTTAAATTCATTACTTAATTTATTACCATTATAAGTATTTCCTAAATCAACTAGACTATCTTTATATGTAGTTGTTGGATTATATTTAACTTTTCCTATTCGTAATAATACACGAGCTGTTTCAAATTTTTTTATTTCTGTTCTTATGCTTTTAATTTTTAATTTAACAACTACTAAATAATTATTAGTTATTTTATTATTATAATAATCAGTATTTACTACATAACTATTTGTTACTAAATAAGAATAATCTGATACATTCATAACTGTATTTTGTTTGTATACTTTATTAAATACAGTTTTATTTAAAATAATAAGTAATCCAATTAAAACAAGAACTAATAATATAGCTATATTTATTAAAAATTTATTTTCATGATAACTATATTTAAAATTTCTTATCTTTTTATTAAATTTTCTTTTTAATTTATTTTTATCAATTTCAACATCAAATTCAAATTCTTCATTATCTGATTCACTTATATCAAGTTTTAAGTCTTGTTCAAAATTAAATCGTCTAATATTGAATCCAATTGCTCTTACAAATAAAATTATTGTACTTAATGTTTGTACTAGGAAACATATTAATGTTAAATCACCTGTTAACTTAACCGTCCTAATATCTAGAGTACTTAATTCCATTCTTTGAATTATTGATTTATCATATAAATAAATAATTGCTATAAAAGAATAAAGAACTATATTTATTATATAAAATTTTATAGGTTTTTCTTTCATCTTCATGATGAATAATATTATTGCTGATCCTGCTAAAATACCAATACTGAATAAAATCATTAGACCAGTAAAATATTCATCACTTGTACCTGAACCTATTAGTGTTTCAGAGTTATTTATATAGGCATTAAAAAATTTGATTAAGTTATTAGTTTTCATTAATAAGTATCCACTCATTAATGCTAGTAACAAATGAATAAATCTAAAATGCTTAATTAAAAATCTATAAGGTTTTCTTAGTACCACACATATCCCTCCTACTATAAAATAGTATATCACAAATTTATGAATGTTTAAATATTTTTTTATAGCAAAAGACTATTTTATTAATAGTCTTTTATTAAAAGAAAAACTTTACTACAATAATAGCAGATACAATTCCAATTACATCAGCAAATAATCCAGCATATAATGAATAACGTATTTTTTTTATTCCAACACTTCCAAAATATAACGTAATAACATAAAATGTAGTATCTGTTGACCCTTGTATTACAGAAGATATTAAACCAGAAATAGAATCAGGACCATATTTAGCAAATATATTATTTAAGGTAGCTAAAGTAGCTCCACCTGAGATTGGTCTTAAAAAAATCATTGGAAGTATTTCACTTGGTATAAATTTAAAAATACTAAAAAGATTATAAATATAATCTAATATACCACTTTTTATAAATATATTTACTCCAAATATCATTGCTAGCATAGTAGGAAAAATTGTAAAAATTAGATCAAAACTTTCTTTAGAACCCTCAATAAATTTATCATAAATATCTACCTTTTTTATAATTCCATATACTAAAATAACAAAAACAAGCATAGGTAAAACATAATTAGATATATTATTTATTATTACACCTTCTTGCAAGTATTCTATCCATTATTACACCTCCTATTGTTGCTAATGCAGTTGCTATTATACATGGAATAATAATACAGGTTGGATTAATACTTTTATGCATCATACGCATTGAAATAATAGTAGTTGGAATTATTGTTACTCCACTTGTATTTATTACTAAAAAAGTAATCATACTACGTGTTGCAGTATCCTTATTTTTATTTAATTTCTGTAATGATTCCATTGCTTTTAATCCAAAAGGAGTTGCAGCACTTCCAAGTCCAAACATATTAGCAATTATATTAGAGGAAATATAATTTAATGATTCATGGCCTTTTGGTATTTCAGGAAATAGTTTTTTTAATAATGGAGAAAGTAAATTTGATAATTTATTTAATAAACCTGATGTAACAGCTATTTTCATTATTCCTAACCATAATGCAATAACAGGAAATAATTTAATAATCATATCTAAAGCCTGTTGTCCAGATGATAAAATTTCATCATTAATAATAGATATTTTATTGGTTAACAAACAAACTGAAATACCTACTATAATAAAAAACCCCCATATTTTATTTATCATACATTATTTATCCACTTTCTGATATTTTGAAAAAAATTTGTTTTATTATTTGTTAAATATATACTTTCACTATGTATTTTTTTATTTTTAAGATAAACATTACATTTACCTACTTCAGCATTATTTTTTTTCTTTCTATTTTTTTGAAGTTCTATTTTTATTAATATATTACTTTTTTCTTCTTCTTTAATTGGGTAATTATAATTATTTTTAATATATAATTTATACTTCTTATAATATTTATCATTCTTAACTTTAAAATTAATTTTATCTAAAATTTTATATTTTTTATAATTATTAAATCCATATTCAAATAGTTTTTTATGATCATTCCAATCGTCCCCATCATTTAGTGTTACTACAACCAAATTCAAATTATTATTAGATGCAGTAGTAACTAAGGTTCTTCTTGCTTTTTTAGTAAACCCTGTTTTTCCACCTGTGCAATACTTATAGCTATTTAATAATTTATTCTTATTATGCCATATATAAGTATTCATATTGGTTTTTAATGTATATTTTTTTGTTCCTATTATTTTTTTAAAATCTTTATTCTTATAAGCATAACTCATAAGCAAAGCCATATCATAAGCTGTAGAATAATTTCCTTTTTCTTCATCTAATCCACTTGGATTATTAAATGTTGTATTTTTCATTCCAATTTCGTTTGCTTTTTTATTCATCAACTTTACAAATTCATCAGTATCTTTTGCTACATAATTAGCTATAGCTAATGCAGCATCATTACCACTTCTAAGCATTAGTCCATATACTAGATCTTTTAATGTTAATTTTTCTCCAACTTTAACATATATACCAGATCCATATGCCTTATTAATACTATCATTTATTATAACTTGATTATTTAATTTTCCTGACTCTATTGCTAGTATTGCAGTCATTATTTTAGAAATAGATGCAACTGATCTAATATCATGTATATTGTTACCATATAGTATTCTTTTGCTATCTATATCCATTAATATAGAACTTGAAGCATTTGTTGATAGTGCTTTTACTTTATATGAAAATATCATTGATATACCGACAATTAATATAATTATTTTTTTCATATAATCACCTATATCAATAATATGTAAATAAAAAATAAATATACAAAAAAAGTGTGTTTAAACACACTTAGATTTTATTTTTAAATTTATATGATAATCTTAAAATAACAACACCAATTCCTATCAAAATAAAATATATAGGTAAAATTATAGTAAAAGGTACTTTTATTTTTGACTTCTTTTTTGAACAATCAATTGAAAAATTAATTTGTTTTTCTTTATTAGTTATCTTCCATATAAAATTATTTTTATTTTTAATATCCGCATCAGAAGATATTACATTACATGTAGTATTTAAATTAAAATTAACACTTTCCAATAATTTATATTTATCAAAACACATAAAATCACTTGTTGTTTTAAAAGTAAATACATTATTTATAATTTCATAATCATATCCATAACATTTATTAAGTATATTTGATTTTTTATATTCTTTATCATTAAATCCATATTCATATCTTAAACCAAGTTTTAAAGACGATGAAATATCTGTTTTATCATAATATTTTACTCCTTTAATTTTTGTTGGTTCAAGTGGATTTTCTTCAGAATCATTAAAAACAGGTGTTGGCCATTTTAAATTCGTATTTAAATATTCTCTTAATGTAGAATTATATAATTGTTCATTTTTTTCATCAAACTTTGTTTTATCAGTTTCTATTATATCAAGTGATTCTTTAATATCTTTAACATCATTTATTGTAATATTATATTCAGCAGTACATCCAGTTACTAATAATATAACAAATATAAAAACTAATCTTTTAAATATATGTAACATTTAAAATCATATCCCCATCTACTCTTTAAATCACTTATTTTAACATTATATGTTCTACTAAAACATCCAGTTCTATTATTTTCACAATTATATTTTCTATCTTTTTCTATTGTTGTTCTATTATAATATTTACCGTTTTCATTTAGATATTCATAGGCATATTCCACACCATAATAACCAAGTGCTGGATAGGATTCTGTTATATCAACTGTATCAGAATTTACACTTTCTATGATTGCCAGATGATCTCCCCAACTTATAATTGATCCAACTTTTGGTTGTGTATAATCATATGATTTTTTAAAATCAACAATATTACAATATTTATTTGCATCATCAAAATAGCTTATTCTTTTTTTACTATTAATTGACCCCAATATTTCATTTGCTCTAGAAGTTGCATACCACGTACTTTCTCCTTCCTTAGCATTAATTGGTGCTTTTTCATTTGTATAATAATATTTATTATTTCTAAGTGGTCTTGCCATTCTTGTTGCAAATCCATTATCAAGATACAATCCATCTAAATTAGGCTTTATTGTAGATCTGATTTCTACTCCATCAGCATAAAAATATCTAAGTATTTGATCATATGTATATCCTTGTTGAGATAAATAAAGTGCTCCATATTGACTAAGTCCTTTTCCATGTCCACCACTTAAATAATTTTTCCATGAAGAAGGTACCTTAATTTGATGTGTTTTTACACTTTCTGTATCATTACCTGCTTTTTGATATGTACTATAGCAATAATATCTATCACATCTAAATCCATATCCCATATAAAATGAATCATATTCGGCTTTAACTATTTTATTATTTAATACAAGTATTTGTCCTTTGGTTTTTCTTACTGAATTTCTTATTTTATCAGAAACAATATTACTCATAACTTGATGAGCTTCACTATTTTTTATCGGATATTTACAATTTTTTGTTACATATAATGCATATGTTCTAATAGCAACAGACATTGCTTCAAAAGTAACATCATCATCTAATATATGTGTTTCTCCTGATACTACTCTTGCTACGTAATCTTCAAAATCATATTTACCTTGGTACTTACCATCTTTATCTAAAACAGTTATTTTATTACAATTATAACCTTCAACATATCCGTATTTTTCAAGTACTTTTGTTGTATTATTTTTATATTTTGTATCATTATTTATTATTATATTATTATCTGATAGATAATATTTAATAGATAGTAATATTAAAATAATACTAAATACAAATATAAAATTTCTTATTTTCATACTACCACCTACCATACTATAAAGATTATACTATAAAAAAGATAAAAAGAAAAGAAATAGATTATTATATCTATTTCTTTTTATAATAATTAGCCTATGTTTTATATGTCCAATCTTGGAATGAGCCAGCCATAGTTCTAGAACTTCCACTTGGTGTTACATAAATATGACACCTATATGTTCCAGTTTCATTATTATGTTCTTTTCGGATAATAGTATAACTATGATATTTAGATTTATCATGAGTACCATCTGTTTGAGATCTACCAACATGCCATTTAATATCATCTTGTCCATTAGCTGTTGTCCATGTTGGAAATTCCACTTTATATGAACTATTATATCCATAAGCTCTTACTGTATAATTATCAGATCCTTTAGAAATTACAAATGTTCCTTGGTTTGGTATTCCAGCATAAAGTCCTCCATCCCAAGTACACTTAGAACATGCAGATCCATCTGTCTTCATTAGATAGTAATATAATGTACCGGCGGCAGTATTAGTATTCCATTTATCTGTATTAAAGATATATCCACCATGAGTTGTTACATTAGTATTCCAAATATCAGTTCTTATACTACTACTTTTTACACCGATAGCTGATGAACCTGATACTGTTATATCACTATTTATTATTTTTGTACTTCCGGTTGTATTGGCACTTCTTGTCCAAACTCCTAATCCATCAGATGTAACCGTTATAGAATCAGCAGTTAAAGTACCACCTTGGTTAACTATACCAAATCCAGCTGAATTAAATTCACCATTTTTAAGAGTAGCGGTTCCTATATTATAGAATGCAACTGCATCATTTGTAACAGAGTTACTAATTAAACCACCATTCATATTAAATGTTCCTTCATTGTATGCTAACCAACCTTCTGTAGCATAGTAAATAGTTCCGTTTGTCATAGTATATGTACCATAGTTTCTCATTAAACCATATATTGAACCATTACCATTAACAGTTATTGTACCTCTATTAGTAAGATTTCCTGTTAATGTCTTACCATTAAGGTTAAGTGTTTTACTATAACCACTTGGTATTGTAACATTTTCTGTTGTATCAGCTAACAACTTAGTTTCTCCACCAGTACTTGCATTTATAGCATCTTGTAGTGTTGGATAATTAGTAGTTGTACCATTAACTGTATTTGAAGCAATATTTTGTATTCTATTTATAGTTATAGTTGTTGCTTTCGTATTATCAGCATTGTTAATAGCACATACAGTATATGTATTATTAGCTGTTACTCTAAATTGATTATTAGATACTACTGTACCTGAATTTTTACAGTAATCTGCTGTTTGAGAACCAGTTGCATATTTAATTTGTTTTATATTAGATTCTCCATCTGATGCTGAGACATTGATTAAATAGAATGAGTTAGGCATCTCTTCAGCATATACCTTTAAGTTACGAGCTTTAACTGGTTTTGATGCATATTCATCCCATGAGGCAAAATTAATTTTAATATATTTTACATTACTTCCATATCTATTTTTTGTTCGCCAATTATCTATACTTGTCCATAGTAAGTTATTTGCCCATGCACCCTTAGTAAAGTTAATAGAATGCCCATCATTAGTATTACCTGTTGGTGCCGATATACTACTCTTACTAGAATTATAATAATGAGTTTGCCAGAATATTCCTGCAGTAGATTTATTAGTCATATTGTTATCTGAATAAGCATCAAACATAGTGTAATAGAATCCACCATTAACATCAATATAATCTGATGTTGCATAGGATGAACTTGAAGTATTGTTTGTTAAAGATAATACTCCACTGCTTATAGAAGCATTTGATAAATTCCAATTACTATTAAATGGAATATCTTTATATGTAATCTTAGATGCTGAGATATTAGGTTGAGTAGTATCTACCATAGTTTGAGTTTTTGTAGCTGCAGCTGTTGTATTAGTTCCATCTGTTATTCTCGCATATATAACAGTGCTTGTTGTAGAGTTAGATGCATAATTAATAGTATATGCAGAACTGTAATCTACCCACGTTGAATCTCCTCCAACTTTCCATGTAGATCCATTTTTAACTCTATATTGTATTTTTGCTCCTGTTGCATGACTACCTGAAATTGTAACGGTCTTTGATTGTTTCCAAGCATTTTCATTAGCAACTGCTATAGTTACAGTTGGTTCATCAAAAGTAGTTACATTATTTGAATATGTTGTTGGACCATTTAATAAACTATCCTTTGCAGTTACTGAATAATAATATTTTGTCATCCAAGACAATCCCGTAAACTTACAAGATATTGGTGTATTATTTCCACTTCTTGTTCCTTTTGTTACAGTTCCTGTTATATTTAAATTTGAAGCACTTGTTCCTGCTTTACATACTATCGAATTCTTATCTATTTCTTTAACATGTTCATCTGTTGCAGTTATAGGAATAATAACTGAACTAGATTCAACAGTTACAGATCCATTTAGTGCTAATGTTGGAGCTGTTTTATCTACATAAATATTTAATGCACTACTTGGTGAACAGCTTCTTGTATTTCCAGCATTATCTGCTAGAGTAAATGAAGGTGTTGCTGTTGTAGTTGTTGTTGTATATGATTTACTATATGATGTTTTTACACATCCACTATTATCATTATTTGCTGTTTCACTACATGCTGCTGTTATA
>OMSK01000077.1 GCA_900313725.1 uncultured Bacillota bacterium
AAGAGGAAAAATAGAAGTAGATAGTGATACTACAAAAGAACAAATGGAAGAATTAGCTAAATCTATAGATAATGTTAAAGTATTTATTGAAGGAAAAGAAATAGTTAAAGTAATAACTGTTCCTAAAAAATTAGTTAATATAGTTGTAAAAGGTTAGAAATACTAACCTTTTTTAGTGTAAAATAAAAGTAAACATTATTTAAATAGATTTTTATTAATGATATAATAAAAGTAGGTGATAAGATGAGTAAATTTTTAGATTTAGAAAAGCTAGAATATAATGATAAAATAGTTGAAATAGATGATGATATAGCTGAAGCAATTTTAGAATTAAATAGAAAAGGGTATAAAACATATGCATGTTGTTCAGGACATAGTAATATAGAACTATATCAATATATTGCTCCTCTAGAAGAAAAAGAAGAATTAATAAAAAGTGGACATATAGTTTTTTATGAAGATGATATGGTTTATACAGCATATCCAAGTATTAGTACACATTGCTATGTTAAATTTGATGGTGCATATAATTTTGAAAATATACCAAATGGTTTTAGATATGAAACAAAAGAAGAAGCATTTCAAGTGCACATGAAATATTTAGATAAACATCCAGAATTAAAAGGTATAGATAAGAATATTGTATATGGAGATTCTGTTAGTAGAAGTATTTATTTTTTAGATGAAAATGATAAAAGAAAATCAAAAGAAATAATTGAAAAAGAAATAAAAGAAGCTAATGAAGATTTACTTAAGTGGGTTAAAGACTTAAAACCAATTGATTAAAGCAGGTGATAATATGACTATAGAATTTGATAAAAGATTAGAGCTTTTATATGGACTTTTATATACTGTAGATAAAGATTTAGATAGTACCTTATATAAAGGATTATTTATTGAAGAATTACCTACATACTGTAGAGAAATGTATAATTTATGTAAAAATAATATGAGTGATGAATTATATAATTATATAAAAGAATATGGTATAAGTACTGATTATAATCAACCTGCTTATATAGCACTTTCAATGGATGATAATTATAATATAATAGAAAATGATGATTTAAAGGAAAGGGTTATAAAAATAAATTCAAAATTTAATAAAGAAAAAATAGAAACATTATTAAAAGATTTTGTTTTAAAATCAAATTATGAAGAATTTTATAATAAACATAAACCTTTATATGATAAAATAATTGAAAGTTTTAAAGAATCAATGAATAATAATTTTGAGGGAAATATAATATTAGATTTTTATGGATATAAGCTAGGTAATATGAGTATAAAACTATATAATTTTACAACTGGTTCACAAGGCATATTAATAGATAATAATCAATATTATATTCAAAGAGTTGATAATATAGGTAAAGATGAAAATAGTTTTGTATTTAAAAATAAAATAAATACATTATTTCATGAATTTTCTCATCCTTATATCACACCTCTAGTAGAAAAGTATTTTAAAGATATGAATTTTATAAATTTATTTAATGAAACAAAAACAAATGGATTACCGTTTGCTTATCATAATTCAATAAGAGAAGATAATTCATATATACTTCTTAATGAATACTTAGTAAGATCAATCGCATACTACTTAGAAAGTAAATATGTAGATAGTAATACTTTAAATAAAAGACTTCAAATTGAAAATAATAATGGATTCATACATATAGAAAAAATATCTAAATTATTTGATGATAAAAATAATTACAAAGATTTTGAAGATTTTTTTAAAAATGAAATTGTTTCATATTGTGTTGAATTAAATAATAGTATAAATATGAAAAGGTGATATAAATGAAGTATGAAACAGATGAATATATAATTAATTATAATGAATGTGATATAGAATATATAGAAGATTTTATTAAATATTTTGAACAAGAAAAAGAAAATATATTTAAATTCTTTGATATTGAAAAATTAAATAAAAAATTAATTATTAAATTATATGATACAGTTGATAGGTATGCAGAATATAGACATAACAATTTATCAGAATCATCAGTAGGTAATATGAGCTATGATGATAACTATTATTTTATACATATGTTATCATATAAACCTTTAATTACAAGGAAAGGCCATACTGATAAACAATTAGATGATTTCTATAAATTACTAGTACATGAATTTGTACATGTATGTCATGAAGATAAAGGAAATATTAGAAATTCATTAATGTGGATTAGAGAGGGTATTGCGATTCTTTTATCAAAACAAAAATATGAATTAAAAGAATTAGATTGTTCATTAGAAGATTTATTAAATAATAATCAAGTATCATATACTAATTATTATACTTTAATGAATTATGTATTAAAAACTTATGGAAATGAATATGTAAAAAAATTAGTAGTAGATAGTGATTTTGGTAAAGAAGAAACAGAAAAAATATATAATGGATATAATAATAAAGTGAAGTAGGTTATTATATAATTAATTAATATAATGTAAGAAGATATATTATTTGGTAATTAGTATTTGACAAATATATAAATAATGTTATAATATCAGTCATTAAAAAGAGAGGTATTATAATGAAAAATATAAAAAACATAAGCTGGTTTAATAAATATATTGAAATTGTTGAAAAAAGTGGATTACCAGTTGATAATTTAGAATCAATTAACAGAAATGGAGAATTTACTATTGAAGAATGCTTCGGTTGTGATGATTTAAGTAAATATACTGGCAAAATAGTAAATAATGGATTAATAGCTATGGAGTATTCAGAAAGAGGTTATCTTTGGGATATGGATTCATATGATGTAAATTATTTTAATAGTTTAATTGTATATAATGTTGAAGGATATAGTTTTTCAGCTTGTACAAGAAATAATAATTTTGAGGAAAATTTTAATAAAAGACTAAATGGAAATGAATTAAAAATTAAAACATTATATTTACATTATAAAGATATAATTGAAGCTTTAAAGAATGGTGCATCTGATGAATTTATTAAGGAAGCATTTAAATTAGATTCTTTTAATTCAAAATTAGCTAATTCAAAAACTAATTCATATAGTAAAAAAGTGTAAATAATAATTATTAAAAGAAGAGTAATGTTTATTATTACTCTTTATTTATGTTATAATTAGAATAGATTAGGAGGTTATTTATGTTAGAAAAATATTTAGAAGATTATGTTAATGATTTATATACTAAACAAAATAATGGTGCAGTTTTAGAACAACAAAATTTATATTCTAAAAAAGACTATTATGAACTTTTAAAACCAGTAATTGATTTATTTAAAAATGATTCATTATCATTACAAGAAATGAGAGAAGCATTATTTAAAAATTCAGGTATAGAAGAAAAAGTAAATGATTTTATTTATAAAAGGGAAATGGTACCAGGTATGGTATTTAGCTATGGTACTGGTAATTATAAAGAAACTGTTGTTATTGGAAATAGACAAGAAGTTACTTTAGATGAAAAAGGTAATTTAGTTCCAGCAGTTGAAAAAATGACTGAAGATACTATATTTGATTTAGCTTCTGTTACTAAACTTTTTACATCATTAAGTGTATTAAAATTAGTTGAAAATGGAACCATTAGTTTAGATGATGAAATCAAAAAATATGCACCAGAATTTAAAAATTTAAATGGTGTCACAATATTTGATTTAATGAGTTTTGGGGTTCCATTAAAAACTGAAGGAAGAGTTGATGGTAAGGATTCAAAAGAAGAATCAGAACAAGTATTATTTACTTTGTATGTTGATAAAGAAGATGCTAATGAGAGACCATATACTGATATGGGAGCAATGGTTTTAAAATACGTTGTTGAACATGCGAGTGGTATGAATTATTACCAATTTATAGACGAAAACATTTTATCAAAATTAAATATGAGTGATACACATGTGTTAGTTCCTAAAATGAAATTAGATAGAGTTGCAAGTACTAATTTAGACTCAAAAATTTACAAAGATGGTAATGTAATTACAACAACTAATGCTATAAAAGGAGTTGTATACGATCCAAAGGCACAAAGTATGGGACAACCAGAAGGAATTCTAAGTGGACATGCAGGAATGTTTTCTACAGCAAATGATATGACAAATCTAGCTAAAGGAATTATGGGTGGACAAGTTATAGATGAAGAATATGTGGAAATGATGGCTAAGAATAGAACTGGAAGAAAATATATTCAAGATGATAAAGAAAAATATGTACAATATTTAGGATTCTTATGTTATTCTAAAAATCCTATTTTAGGAAGTTCTGAACTATATCATGCCATGAGTGGTAAAGCATTCGCATCTGCTGGTTGGACAGGAACTCAATTAACAGTAGATCCTATAAATGAGTTATATTTCTTTATGGCAGGTAATAGATCACATAATAGAATGACTTTTATTGATCCTGCACAAAGTGATAAAGTAGTAGAAGACGAAAAAGGTAAAAAAACAATTGTATTACCTAATGGTGATGTTAAAATAGATGCAACTAGATTTGCATGGGATAGAGATGAAGTAGTTGTTCATCCAGCTTTAAAATTATCAATTCAATATAAAATGCTAGAAGATATTTATGCATTAATGAATGAAAAAGTTGAAAAAGAAGAAAACGTAAAATATATTTAAAAAGTAGGTGGTTTAATGAAACCTATAATAGGTATGATTGGAAGACCAGATAGTGCTAGTGATGATGACAAAGTAATATGTATTTGGGAAAAAACAAGAAGAGCTATTGTAAAAAAAGGTGGTATTCCTTTCTTAATATTACCAAATCAAGATATAGAATATGAAACAACTAGACCAAAAGATGTACCAAGACTAACAGAAGAAGAAAAAAATAATTTAAAAAGAATGGTTAATATGTGTGATGGATTATTGATACCAGGTGGATATAAATGGTATGAATACGATGAAGTAATATATAGATATGCTTTTGAAAAAAATATACCTATTTTAGGTATATGTGCTGGTATGCAGATGATGTGTTGCATGGATGTTAATGATAAAGAAGTCGCATATGATACAACGGAATTAAATGAAACAGAAATAAATCATCATCAAAGAGAAACTAAATATGTACATAAAGTCCAAATACAAGATAATACTAAATTGAAAAAAATAATTGGTGAAAATGAAATAAAGGTTAATAGTAAGCACAATTATCATGTAAAAAAAGTTAATAAATTAAAAATATCAGCTTATTCAGAAGATGGATTAATTGAAGGGGTAGAATATCCTGATAAAGAATTTGTTATTGGTGTACAATGGCATCCTGAAACAATGCTAGATTATGATGAATATGCTAATAAATTATTTGATGAATTTATTGAGAGTGCTAAAAAAGTAAAAAGAAAATAAACATTTTCTTTTTTTTATGTTATTATATATGCAGGTGATAATATGAAAACAATAATAGTAAATAATGATAATATGACAGATAATGATATAAAAGAAATAGAAACTAGAGTAAAAGCAATCCTTATAAATGATAATAATGAAATATTAATGGGTCATTCATATGATACATATCAATTTATTGGTGGTCATGTTGAAAATAATGAAGAT
>OMSK01000015.1 GCA_900313725.1 uncultured Bacillota bacterium
AAGGTCTTAATAAAAAGGAAAGATTATTACTATTAAATGAAGAAGCAAACAGAGAAAAGGAATTATTCAATAAAAATAAAGAAAAAGTAATTTACAAATTAGAAAATAAATAAATAAGTAAACAGGTCATTATAGTCAAATAAAAATGACTGCTGAAGTAGGAGATTGCACAAGCCGCAATTAAAGCAAAAAACAATTAATAATTAAAGGTTAAATAGAAATATTTAATCTTTTTTATTGATAATGCAATGCATATTTGCTATCATGAATTTAGAGGTAATAAATATGAAGAACTTAAATGAAGAAATAATTAATGATGAAGAATTTGATTTAATATGTAAATATATAAAAATAAAATATGAATCAAATATAAGCCAAAGAGAATTAGCTAGTAGAATAGGAATAGCTCAATCTACAATTGCAAGAATGGAAAAAAATATGCATTCTATGTCAATTGGTAATTTCATTAAGTTATTAGATGCACTTGGTTATAAATTAGAAATTATTAATAAGGAGGATAAAAATGAATAACAAATTGGAAACAATATCAAATTTATTTGAAGAAAATGAAATTAGAAGTATATGGAATAGTGAACAAGAAGATTATTATTTTAGTGTAGTTGATGTAATTAATGCTTTAGCAGAACCAAAAGATGCTAGAAAATACTGGTCATCATTGAAAGCAAGATTAAAAAAGGAAGGCAGTGAAGTGACTACAAATTGTAGTCAGTTGAAAATGCTAGCTCCTGATGGCAAAATTAGACAAAGGGATGCAATGAAAACAAAAGATATATTTAGACTTATTGAATCGGTCCCTAGTCCTAAAGCAGAACCTTTTAAAGTTTGGTTAGCAAGTTTAGGTAAGGAAAGAATAGATGAAGTGTTTGATCCTGAAATTGCTGCTAATAGAGTTGTTAATTATTATCGAGCTAAAGGGTATACCGATGAATGGATTAAGCAAAGATTAATAGGAATAGTAGATAGATTCAAACTAACTGATATTTGGAAAGATGGTGGAATTGATAAACCTGTTGAATTTGCACTTCTCACAAATGAAATATATAAAACCTGGTCAGGAATGAAAGCAAATGAATATAAGGAATTTAAAGGATTAAGAAAGGAATCGTTAAGAGATAATATGACAGATGTAGAACTAGCACTTACCAATTTAGGTGAACTAACAACTCGTGATAGAAAATATGAGTGTTGCTAAGCGTGGAGGTAAGGTTGCAAGAGGGGCAAGAGATTTATATGAAAAAGAAACAAAAAAAATAGCAATTTCAAATGATAATGTATTAAACTATAAATATATTGATGATAATAATAAAAATGTCATCAAAGAATAATTAATAAAAATACAAAAGACTAGGTAAAACTTATCCTTTTATGCTATAATTTATATGTAGTATATTTGTCTAAAAAAAAGATATTATTGGTAATGTTAAGTTATGGAGGTATCATGAATAGAAGTGAAATAATTAATGATTACAGTAAAGGACAATTCTCAAGATTCTTAGAAACAGATTATAGTGGGAAATTATTAGAACTATTAAATGAAGAAGGATTATGTATCCTAGAAAAAAGTCCTTTAAAAGAAGATAGAATTAATTATATTTTAGCCTTTTCCAAGTACAAAGATGAATTGTTTCAAAATGAAGCATTTTTGAATCTGTTTTTTAAAACAGATTTGAGTTACTATTATGCTAATTTAAATAGTTTGAAAGATGAAACATATGAAGTAATGATAAATAAGTATTTAAGTTTAAATCCTAGTTCCAAAGAACAAGTGGTATTCTTAAGTTATTTAAATAAAGAATATATCTTAAAAAAATTAGATAATTGGCCATATGGAACGGATGATTTATATGAACTGATTAACTTAGGTAAAGTAGCTATTGTTAGTAAAATAATCGCTAATTATAACATTGATTTATCAGATCCACGTATAAATATCGAAAAATTTGTAGAATTAGCAAAATATTCAGCCTTAAAGGCAGTAGAACAACGAAATATGAATGATAAAAAAGTATCCGAAATAAATATTCCAATTAATATGGTTAATAAAAAACTAGCTGAAAGATTATTAGATAATTATGATATATTTAAAGTACGAAAAATAGTAAATGATTTAGAATATGTCACTAATACTGATGAAGTAAATAATTATATTAAAACTAAAGAAAATAATTTTATTAATAGTTATAATGATAATACATGTATTTCACCATATAAAGAAATATTTGAATCATTTAAAAAATTAAAAGAAGCTCTTTTAAATGATGATGATAATTATTTTGAATATAGATATCAATATGTAAGATTAATTAATCATTATTATGATGATGATATTAATATGATATTAGAAGAAAAATATAAAGAAGGTAATATAAATGGTGTATATGAATACTTAAAAGAACTAAGTGACAGGGAATTATCTAATTATATTATAGATTATAATTTTGAAGAAAATTATCATAATATAATGATTGATGTAAGAGAATTATTAAGATTTTATTATGATGGTAATGTCGTCTTACCAAAAGAACGCGCAGAATTATATGAACAAATATCTAATATTGACTATTTATCTATAGAAGAAAAGAAAGAACTACATAATACATTAAAGAAAATAAATATGAAGGAAATATTCTATGATGATATGTCATATGCTAGATATATTGTTAATGAAGCAATAAAAAATTATTCCTTAACTATAGAATCAATAAAAAAATATCGAGATAGCAAACTATCACAGCAATATGGAGTAGATGTTTATGTAATGCATGATGAACCATTCTTTGGAATAGTAAAAAGTAGTAGACATGTTCCTGATGAATTGCCAACCGGACACTCCTATTCCCTAGTAGGAAACGATTGCGTTGCAACATATGGAAGTCCTGAAAAATCTAATACCTTTCTATATGATGCTGAAGAATTAAATCCTGAGCAAATAGTTCATGTCTATCCCTTTGATTCATTTACTATGTTTAAACCATTTAATTCTGAAGATAAGGCAACAAATCGCGTTCATCCATTAATGATGCCTGAAGAAATAACAGGCCTATCAGCGGGTAGTTATTCAGAAATATTAATATTAGAACAAGGAACAAAACCAACAGATATTGATAAGAAAATACCTGAATTAAAAAGAATAGCTTTATATTGCGTTGATGAGATATCTGAGCAAGATATTGAAACTGCTAAAAATCA
>OMSK01000001.1 GCA_900313725.1 uncultured Bacillota bacterium
CACGGCGGATTGTGGTTCCGTTATGCAAGAGTTCGATCCTCTTATCGCGCCCCATATAAAAAAATACAGTCTTATGACTGTTTTTTTGTTCTTCAATAAAATTAATCCATTTATCTCTTTTAAGTAAAGATAATTTATATTTTTCTATTTCTTTATTGTATTTCTTTGAATCCTCCATAAATATTATATCAAAAAAATAATAAAAAGTATGCTATAATAGAAATATAAATAATAATGTTAAATAACTTTGACAAACTTCCAAAGATATTTGGTAGATTTGTTAAATACTGATTATGTATAATTGTTTGTGAAAGGAGGACATTATATGTCATTAGGAGAAAATATTTTAAAATTAAGAAAGAAAAATGGTCTTTCACAAGAACAATTAGGAGAAAAAGTAGATGTTACTAGACAAACAATATCAAATTGGGAACTTGGTGAAACTCAACCAAATCCTGAACAACTAAAACAATTATCTAAATCATTAAATGTAAGTGTTGATGAATTAATTGATAATGATTTAGAAAATGTAATATTATCAAAGGTTAAAATAACAGAAAAACAAACAAAATCAATAAAAAGATTACTTAAAGGTATATTTATTGGTTTCATGGTATTCCTAGTTGTAGATATTATTGCTTTTATAATTTGCTTTGTTGGTAAATTTGGACCTTTCAAAGAGTCTAAATCTGAAAAAGTAAATTATTCAATTGTTGAAAAAATTAATATATAAACGGATGCAAATCCGTTTTTTGGTGCAATAATTAAATTAAAAAGCAAGTATAAGAAAGCAATTTAGATATCTTTTTATTAATTTAATAATATAAATAATAAAAAAACAAAATAGATTCTATTTTGTTTTTTTGTCATCACCTTTATCTATATTTAATAATTGATATTTTTTCATTTTAACAAGTTTTATGGTATTATTTATTGCTTCATTAATATCTTCTTTAGTATGTTCTATACTTGCATATGAAACAAATAATCTCATAAATTCAGATTTTAATTGATCAACATAGTTTATTAATTCAGTTGATTGTTCAGCAGTTAAAGAACTATCATTTTTAATTTCCTGTTTATATTGTTCATACCAATTAATAGGATTTATTTTAGTATTAGGAACAACTGTATTTACAAGTTTATTATTTAAGTCATTATTTGAAATATTATTATTTATATCTGGTTGTTTTTTATTTGATTTATTTATTTCTTCTATAAATAATTTATTTATGTATTTGCATTTATCAAGTTTTATTTGTAAAATATCAACATTAGAATATTTATAAAAATCGGTAATTGTATTTTTAAAAGCTATATAATATTTTTTTAAATTAGGCGATAATTTATTATTTTTACATATTTGCATAAGTTTTAGTTTTTCTTCATAAATATCTATTTTTAAGTCATATGCTTTCTTTTTAATAGAATCACTAAATATATTATACATATCAATAACCTTGGCTGCCATTATGTCGCTACCACCTGGGCTATCAGGATGATATTTTCGCATTAATTCATGATAAAGTTCTTTTAATTTATAAGTATCATTACGATTAATTCCAAATAATTGATAATAATTTTCCATAAAATCACCTACTACAATTATTCCATTATTAGAGTAATTAGTCAATAAGAATATAATTATTATCCAATTTTACATACATTTTTTATATAAAAGTGCTATAATTAGTCTAGGTGATAGTATGAAATTAATGAAAAAATATAGTTTATATTTACTAAGATGGCAACTAAGTACTCCAATACTTGCTATAGTACTTAAAGTATTATCAAAAATGGATACTTTAACAGCTACTATAATTGCCAATTTAATAGGTGGTTTAATATTCTTTTGGGTTGATAAAATAATATTTAGAAAAAAATCAGATATTCCATTATGGGAAATTAAAGATGATATAGAATGCTATGATTGTCATAAAAAAACAAAAGGATATAGAATAGTTGAATGGGGTAATTATGATAGAAGTGAAGATAAAAGTCCTCAATATAGATGTAAAGATTGTAGTATAGAAAAAATGAAAACAATAAATAAATGAACTAATAAGTTCTTTTTTTATGCATATAATTAAATAAATGTTTCAAAAATCAAAAAATATGATATAATTAAAAAACCAAATGAAAGGGATGATTTTATATGTTTGATGATTTTGATGAATTTAGTCATTTGATGTTGAAGTATGAATTCGCCATTGAGAAGTTAAAAACAGAGTTAGATATATTAATAAAAGAATATGAATTTAAGAATAAATATCAACCAGTTGATCATATTAAATCCAGAATTAAAACAAAAGAAAGTGCATTAAAAAAACTAGAAAGAAAAGGATATGATATAACATTAGATAACTTAAAAGAACATATTCATGATATGGTAGGAGTTAGAATAGTATGTTCTTTTCTATCTGATGTATATGATATAGTAGATATAATAGAAAAATCTAAAGTATTAAAAATTAAAGAAAAAAGAGATTACATAAAGAATCCTAAAAAATCAGGATATTCAAGTTTCCATTTAATTGTATTAATACCAATGAGATTAGAAGATGAGATAGAATATATACAAGCAGAAATACAAATAAGAACAATGGCAATGGATTTCTGGGCAAGTCTAGACCATAAAATACAATATAAATATAATGGAATACCACTAGAAGTTCAAAAAGAAATGTATAATTGTGCAATAGCTATTAAATCTTTAGATAATAAAATGATAGATTTAAATGAGATAGCAAGCAAACATAAAGATGAAAATTAATTTTTCATCTTTTTATATACTTTTTATAAAAAATTATGTATAATATTAATAGAATGGAGGAAAAAGTATGAGTTTACCAGTAATAATTATAATAGCTGTAGTTGCTCTATTATTAATATTTATAATAAGTGAGTACAATGGATTAGTATCTTTAAGAAATAAGGTAAGAAATCAATGGTCACAAATTGATGTATTACTAAAAAGAAGATTTGATTTAATTCCAAATTTAGTAGAAACTGTTAAAGGATATGCTAAACATGAACAAGATACTTTAGAAAAAGTAATTGAAGCAAGAAACAAATTCAATACTGCTTCTACACCAGAAGAAGAAATGGAAGCAAGTAATCAAATTACAGGAGCATTAAATAAATTATTTGCTTTAGCAGAAAATTATCCTGAATTAAAAGCAAATACTAATTTTATGGATTTACAAGGTAATTTAAAAGATACTGAAGATAAAATTTCATATGCAAGACAATTTTATAACGATGCAGTTATGAAATATCAAAATAAACTTGAAATGTTCCCATCTAATATAGTTGCGGGATTATTCAGATTTAAACCAGAAAAATTCTTTGAAGCTAATGAAGCAGAAAAAGAAAACGTTAAAGTTGAATTTTAGGCTTACTTAGTAAGTCTTTTTTTAGGAGGAAAAATGAAAAAGTTAAGATATTTATTAATTATATTAGTATCATTTATCTTTATTGATAAAGTAAATGCTGAATCAATTAATTCTATTGAAATGGATATTAATATAGATTTATTTGGTAATGCAACTGTTACAGAAGTATGGGATACAAAAGCAACAGAAAAAACTGAATATTATCATGCATTTTATAATATAGGTAATTCTAAAATTACTAATTTAAAAGTACATGATGAGACAACTGAATATACAGAAATACCTTGGAATGTTGATGCTTCAAAAGAAGCAAAAGCATACCATTATGGATATAACTATACTGATAAAGGTGTAGAGTTATGTTTTGGTAAAAGTACTTATGGAACACATACATATACTATGGAATATAAAATAAGCAATTTTGTTTCAAAAACATCAGATGATTATCAAATAATTTATTGGAATTTATTAGATAGTATTACACCAGCACCTAAACATGTAAAAATCAGAATACATTCAATAAAGAAATTTGATGATTATATGGAACTAAGAGCATATGGACAAAAAGGTGTACCTATTAAAATAGTAAATGGAGAAATTATTTATGAAACAGATAAAAAGTTTGATAAATATGCAGTTATACTAGCTAAAATAGATGATGATATGTTCTTAACAAATAATGTATTAGAGCATGATTTTGATTATTATTTAGATAGAGCAGAAACAGGAGCAGATCATCCTAATGATGACATACCCGTATGGGCAGCCATTATTATGGGTGTATTTGGATTTTTAGTTCCAATACTTACAATATTTGGTATATGTAAATTTGCTCCTACAGGAATAGGAACATATAAACTAGATTTTGGAAAAACAGGAAAAAATGTTAAAAATAAAAATATGTTTAGAGATATTCCATGTAATAAAGATATCTATAGAGCGTTCTTTGTAGCAAGTAATTATGGTTTAATGAAAAAATACACTGATTTTTTAGGAGTAATATTACTTAAGTGGACAAAACAAGGACATATAAAGGTAGAATCAGATGATTCAGGATTATTTAAAAAAGAAAAATCTAAAGTAATATTTTTAGAACAAGATGCATCTGTACTAGATAATAAATTAGAAATTAAATTATATGATTATATGTATACTGCTAGTAAAGATGGTATCCTTGAAAGTAAAGAGTTTGAAAAATGGTGTAGAAAAAATTATACTAAAATAACAAAATGGTTTAAAGAAGCAATGGATTATGCTTCAGATATGTTAATTGCTGAAGGAAAAATTGTTAAAACACAAAAACGTGATTTAGGATTTAAACATAATGTATATAAAGTGGATCCTAGTATGATGGAAGAAGCTATCCAAATGAAAGGATTAAAAAACTTCTTTAATGAATTTGATAATATGAGTGATAAAGAAGCTATCCAAGTTATGCTTTGGCAAGAATACTTAATGTATGCTCAAATGTTTGGAGTAGCTAAGAAAGTCGCAAAACAATTTAAAAAATTATATCCTGATGTTATTACAGATTATGATTATAATAGTATTATCTTTATACATTCATTCTCAGATAGTGGAATGTCTAGTTACTCAGCTGCTGGAGGAGGTTCTTCTGCTGGTGGCGGAGGAGGAGGTTCCTTCGGTGGTGGCGGAGGAGGTTCTCGCTAAAATAAAAGTAGAAATATTTCTACTTTTTTTGTATAATTAAATTGGTGGTAATATGCATATAGAAAATAATACATTACTTATAGTACCTAATTCTTTAAAAAATAATATAATAGAAAATATTAAAACCTTAGTTAATTATAAGATAATGTCATTAGATGAATTTGTTAAAAAATACTACTTTGATTATAATGAAGAATCAATTTGTTTTTTGATGGATAATTATAATATTAAATATGATATTGCTAAAGAGTATTTAAAAAATATATATTATGTAGAAAACAAAAAATATTATAATACTAAATTAGATAAATTAGTAGAAATAAAACAAGAACTAACTAATAATAAATTATTAATAGAAGATCCTTTATTTAAAGAATCATTAAAGAATAAAAAAATAGTAGTATATGGATATAACTATATAGAAAAAACATATAAAGAATTACTAGATAGTTTAAATGCATCCTTTATAGAAGATACCAATACGTATAACAACCAAGAATTATATGAATTTACTACTAGTGAAGAAGAAATAGACTTTATGATATCTAGAATAGTTGAATTAATTGATAAAGGAATATCTTTAAACAATATTAAAATAGTTAAATCTGAATATGATGATTATTTAAAAGATAAATTAAAATTATATGATATAAATATACCTATTAAAATTAATTTATATGGTACAAATATTATTAAATTATTTTTAACAAATCTATCTGATATAGAAAAATCACTAGATAATATTAAAAACAGCATATTATTAACAGATATAAATTTAGATATATATAATAAATTAATAAATATACTTAATAAATATACATTTATAGAGAATAAAGAATCTATAAGAGAAATATTAATAAATGAATTTAAAAATAGTAATATAATTATTAATTATAAAGAACAAATAGAATTTATTAATTTAGAAGAAAATATAGGTGATAACTATGTATTTTTACCAGGATTTAATATAGGTATGTATCCTCATATAATAAAAGATGAGGATTATATTACAGATAATATAAAAGAATTGGTTAATTTAGAAAAAACAAGTATTATAAATAAAAAAATAAAGAAATATCTAATTAATAAAATAAAACATACTAATAACTTAGTACTTACATATCGTACTAAAGAAAAACAAGATTATTATGTTTCTACATTAAATGAAGAATTAAATTTAAAACCAATAAAAAATTATAAAATACCTTATTATATAAATATAGATAATAAAATTAAATTAGCAAGAAAATTAGATTTACTTAGAAAATATAATGAAATATCTAATGATTTAGATTTGTTATATAGTAATTATAAAATAGATTATAATTCATATGATAATAGATTTAGTGGTATAAAAAGAAATGTAGATCATATTAAATTATCGTATACAGATATGAATAAATACTATGAATGTAGTTTTAAATATTATCTAGATAAAGTATTAAAAATAAACATATATGAAGAAACGTTTAATACAATAATAGGTAGTTTATTTCATTATGTATTACAAAATGTATTTGAAAAAAATAAATCATTAGATGAATCATATAATGAGTATATTAATAGTTTAAATAAAACATTAACAAATAAAGAAAAAGTATTTTTAAATAGTTTAAAAGAAGAATTAAAATTAATAATAGAAACAATTAATAAACAATTACAACTTATATCATTAGATAAAGCATTATATGAAGAGGAAGTAATAATAGATAACAATACTAAAGTAACATTTACTGGTAAAATAGATAAATTACTTTATAAAGAACAAAATGATACAACATATATCGCAATAATAGATTATAAAACAGGATCAATAGATAATAAAAGTATTGATTTAACAGATATAATACATGGATTTAATTTACAGTTACCAGTATATTTATATTTAGCAAAAAATTCAAAATTAAAAAATATAGAAGTACTAGGTTTTTATCTACAACCATTATTAAATAAAGAAATAAAAAGGGATAATAAAAAAACATATTTAGAACAAAAAGAAAACAATTTAAAATTAATTGGATATACTAATGAAAAAGATACAGAAATACTTGATAAAACATATCAAGATAGTAATTTAATAGTAGGACTAAAAACAAAAAATGATGGGTCATTTTATAGTAGTTCTAAAGTGTTAAATAATGATAAAATTAATAAAATAATTGACTTAGTAGATAACAAAATAAATGAATCTACAGATAAAATACTAAATAATGAATTTGATATTAATCCTAAATACTTAAAAGGAAAAAATAAATCATGTGAATTCTGTAAATATAAAGATATATGTTATAAGACAAATAAAGATATGGTTTATTTAGAAGAATATAAAGACTTAGAATTTTTAAAATAAGAACAAAAATTTGACTTTTTAATAAATTTGTGTATAATAAACACCACTTACTTAAAAAGGGGATGTTTTATATGGAAAATATTGTCAGAGAAGATAAAAGAAGAAAGTTAGATAGACCAATTACTGGAGTTATAAAGAAAGATAGAATTTGGGAACAATGGTATTCAAAAGAAGCAATGGAACAAGAATTACCAAAAATGAACCAAAAAGATTATATGTTTAAATGTAATGAAAATGATCCTGAACATATCATGATTAACAATAGAGGTTTAAAAAAATTTACAACTCCAGAATATGAAGCAGAAGTAAATAGTTTTATTAAAGCTTTTGATTCATATGGATTTGAAAAAGGAACAAGAATATGTACAATTGGATTAACAACTCCAGAATTAATTGCGATAAAATATTCATCAACTTCTTTAGGATTAATAACATGCAATCTTAATTTTATGGATGCAGAACCAACTGATGATAAAAGAAATATTATGTATGAGAGATTAAAAAGCATTAAACCAAGAATGATTTTTGTCTTAGATATTTTAGAACCAGATGTTTCTGAAGTATTAAATATGCCTGAATTTAAAGATATTATAAAAGTTAGAATGCCACTTGAAAGATCAACAACAAAATTAACAAAAGAAAAAATGTTAATAACTTTATTAAATTTAAAAACAAAAATATCTAATAAAAATATAAAAAATAATACAATATCATTAAATGAGTTTTTATCATTAGGGTTAAATAGAGAATTACCAGAAAGTAGTGTATATGAAGAAAAATTACCTTGTAATATTTCTTTTACTAGTGGTACTACTGGTGTTAATAAAGCCGTATTATTATCACATGATGCATATAATGCATTAGCATTTCAACAAAAAATAGGTAATTTTGGATTTGAAAGAGGAGAAAAGCACTTAGCTTTAATTCCACCATTTTTAGCTTTCTGGGATGCCGATGTTGTTCATGCAGTAATGTGTATGGGAGCAGAAAATATTCTTGAATTAAAGTTATCATATGAAAATGTACCAAAATATATGGTTAAATATTTACCACAATTAGGTATATGGCCTCAATCAATGTGGGATTCAATGCTTCATCTTCCACAAGAAGATTTAAAAAAAGTAAATGAAAATTTACGTCAAGCGATTGTTGGTGGAGAAAGATGTGAAATAAACCAAGCTGAGCAATTTTATGATAAAACAGGAATTGTTCAAATGACTGGATATGGTGCTACTGAAGTATCAACTACTTTTAGTATAGCACATCAATATTGTAATAAGATTGGTACAGCAGGTATTCCACTTCCATTTAATAATGTTAAAATTATTAAAGAAGATGGTACAGAAGCAACTTATGGTGAACCAGGTAGATTATTTATATCTGGACCATGTTTAATGAATGGATACTACAATCGAGATGATTATACAAAAGAGGTTCTTACTACAGATGCTGATGGTATTACATGGTATAATACAAAAGATTATGCCATAATGGACAAAGATGGATGTTTAACTGTTTTAGATAGAGCAAAAGATCCTGTCAACATAACTAGTAATGGTGTAACGAAAAAAGTACAATTACTAGACATCGCAGAAGTAATAAAGAAAAATAAGAATGTTAAAATTTGTAAATTATGTTCTTATGAAGGAAAAATGGTATTACATTTAACAGTTAATGATTTTACAGAATTAACAACAGAACAAGCTGTTCAAGATATAATAGATTCAATGAAAAATAATCTTGAAGAATTCTATTTACCAGATTATATATATGTTACAGAACAATTACCAAGAACTTCTGTTGGTAAAGTAAATTATCGTGAATTAGATTTAATTACAAAAGACATAGTAGAATTTAATAAAGATGGTAAAAAGTTAAATGTAATTTACAATTTAAATAAAGAAAATGTTAAAACAAAAAAGAGAAAATAAATTCTCTTTTTTTTATAGTTATGATATAATTAAATAGTAGGACTATAGTAAGGTGGTTGTAAAAATGGATAATGTAATATTTTTTTCAATATTAAGTTTAATATATTGTATAATGATGATTATTTTATTTTTTACAAAAGAAAATATTAAATCAAATGAAACAAATATTTATGGAAAACTATTAATAACAAATTGTTTGGGATTAATTATTGAAATAATTTCAGCACTATATATTGTCCCAAATTATTTATATGATTATTATGATTTTACGCTCTTTATTTTAAAATTTATTTTAATTTATCTAATAGTCTGGACGACAATATTTACTTATTATATAATAACTATTTCTAATAAAAAAATTAGTAACAAAATTGCAAAAAAAGTATTAACCGTTATATGCTTAATTGGCATAACTATAGTTTTATTTTTGAATATGCAAGTAAAAATAGACAATGGATTATATACTTATGGACCAGCATGTAATTATACATATTTATACTGCAGTTTACTAATCTTTTTATGGTTTGTAATTTTAGTAATAAATAGAAAACAAGTTTTTAATAAAAAATTTATACCTATTTTTCTATTTTTAACAATTGGTACAATAGTAATTATAATTCAGTACTTTAATCCTGCATTAACATTAGTAATTCCATTACAAACTTTTATTTCTTGTATCATGTATTTTACAATAGAAAATCCAGATTTAAAAATGATGAATGAATTACAACTTGCTAAAGATCATGCAGAAAAGGCAAATAGAGCAAAATCAGAATTTTTATCATCAATGTCACATGAAATAAGAACACCATTAAATGCTATAGTAGGATTTAGTGAAATGATTGAAACAGAACCAAATGTAGATGTATGTCATGAAAACGCTAAAGATATAGTAACAGCGTCTCATACCTTACTAGAAATCGTAAACGGAATACTTGATATATCAAAAATTGAAGCAAATAAAATGGAAATAGTAAATAAAGAATACAGGTTACTTCCTGAATTAAATAATTTAGCTAAACTAATGATTCCTCGTATAGGAGAAAAACCAATTGATTTTAGAACTAACTTTGCTCCAGATATACCTGCTGTTATGTATGGAGATATTGCTAAAATAAAAGAAGTAATAACAAATATTTTAACTAATGCAGTTAAATATACAGAAAAAGGATTTATTAATTTTAATGTAAGTTGCATAAATGAAGATAATTCATCTTCTTTAGTTATATCAGTTGAAGATTCTGGCCGTGGAATAAAGAAAGAACAAATAGAAAAATTATTTAATAAATTTGAAAGATTAGAAGAAGATAAAAATACCACTATTGAAGGAACAGGACTAGGACTTGCGATTACAAAAAGCTTAGTTGAAATGATGGGTGGTAAAATAGTTGTTAATTCAAAATATGGTGAAGGATCAACATTTACTGTTTATTTAAAACAAAAAATAATTAAACTACATGATGGAGCAGAAGCAAATGAATATAAAGATATAGATAATTATAGTTTTGAAGGATTTAAAGTACTAGTAGTAGATGATAATGAATTAAACTTAAAAGTTGCTAAAAAACTACTAAATAATTATAAAATAGATGTGGAAACTGCTATATCAGGATTTGAATGTCTTGATAAAATAAATAACGGAAATCAATATGATTTAATCTTATTAGATGATATGATGCCTAAAATGAAAGGTACAGAAACACTAACAAGATTAAAACAAATACCAACATTTAATATAAAAACAGTTGCTTTAACTGCCAATGCTATAAGTGGTATGAAAGAACAATATATTAGTTATGGATTTGATGATTATTTAGGAAAACCAATAGAAAAGATGGAATTACTTAGAGTATTGTCTAAATATTTGAGAAAAACGGAACAACCTAAAGTAATGGAATCTGTACAAGTTAATAAACCAGAAACAAAATTAGAACAACCTATTTTAAATGATAATAATAATGCAAGTACTAAGGATTACTCAGGAAAAAAAGTATTAATTGTAGATGATAATAAATTAAATATTAAAATAGCGTCTAAGCTACTTGAAAAATATAAATTAAATATTGATGAAGCTTTAAGTGGAGAAGAATGCTTAGAAAAAGTAAAAAATACTAAATATGATTTAATATTTATGGATTATATGATGCCTAATATGGATGGTATAGAAACATATAAAAAATTAAAAGAAATAGAAAACTTTGATACACCTGTTGTTACATTAACCGCAGATGCTGTGGAAGGTTCAAGAGAAAAATTCTTAAAAGAAGGATTTGATGAATATATCGCAAAACCTATATTAATAGATCATTTGGAAGAAGTATTAGATATGATATTTAATAATAACTCAAAACAGGAACAACCGAATAATGATTCAAATTTAGCTGATGTACCAGAAGAGTGGTTAGATATGACCGTTCCATTAAAAGATACAAATATGAATTAAAAATTCATATTTTTTTCTTTTAAAATATAGTATAATGAAGATGGTGATAATATGGACTTTACTAAAGAACAATTAGAAGCAATTAATAAATCAGGTACCAATATAATAGTAAGTGCGGGAGCGGGTTCAGGTAAAACTAGAGTATTAAGTGAAAGAGTACTTAGAATATTAAAAGAAGGAACTCATATTAATGAACTCCTTGTTTTGACATTCACTAATTTAGCAGCTTCTGAGATGAAAGAAAGAATAAGAAAAAATATTAAAAAGAATCCTGAATTAATTAATGAACTAGATATGTTAGATTCATCATATATAACTACATTTGATTCATATGCTTTATCTTTAGTAAAAAAATATCACTATCTACTTAATATAAGTCCAAATGTTAAAATAACTGATTCTAGTTTAATAAGTGTTATTAAAAATAATTATTTAGATAGTATTTTTGAAGAATATTATAACAATGATAATTTTATAAAATTTATTACTACTTTTTGTACAAAAGATGATAAAAATATAAAACAATCTATTTTAAATATATCAAATAAATTAGATTTAAAAGTAAATAAAGAGGAATATTTAAATAATTATATTAATGAATATTATAGTGAAGAATATGTAAATAAAAATATATTAGAATATGAAAAAATAATTCAAAATAAATTAGTAGAAATAAATGACTTAATATATGAATTAAGTTTATATATGGATTCTAATTATATGGAAAAATTAAATGATTCTCTATATAATTTATTGAATTCAGTTAACTATGATGAAATAAGAATAAATACTAATGTAGAAATACCAAGATTACCAAATGGTACTATAGAAGACGCTAAAAAAATAAAAGATGAAATAAAAAATAGAATAGATGAAATAAAAAAATACACAACATATTCTAAAGAAGAAATAAAAAACAATATATTAAATACTAAAGAATATGTAGAAATAATAATAAACATAATAAAGGATTTAGATAAAGAAATAAATAAATATAAAGAAGATAATGATTTATATG
The DNA here is from genome assembly GCA_900313725.1 of uncultured Bacillota bacterium. Lineage (GTDB taxonomy): Bacteria > Bacillota_I > Bacilli_A > RF39 > UBA660 > OMSK01. The sequence continues at coordinate 12,809 of OMSK01000001.1, forward strand.
AATTTAATGATATTGCAAAATTATCAATTAAGTTAGTTAAAGAACATAAAGATATTCAAAAAGAAATAACAGATAACTTTAAAGAAATACTTATTGATGAATATCAAGATACTTCTGATATTCAAGAAGAATTTATTAGTTTAATTAGTAATAATAATGTTTATATGGTAGGAGATATAAAACAATCTATTTATAGATTTAGAAATGCTAACCCATATATATTTAAAAATAAATATGATTTATATTCTAAAAATATTAATGGATATAAAATAGATATGAATAAAAACTTCAGATCAAGAAAAGAAGTACTAGAAAATATTAATCTAATATTTAATAATTTGATGACTGATGAAATGGGTGGAGCTAATTATAAAGAATCACATAATATAATACCTGGTAATAAGAATTATGTTGAAACAAATCAAGACTATAATATAGAAATATTAGAATATGAACAAAATGAATATTCTAAAGAAGAAATAGAAGCCTTTATAATATGTAAGGATATTAAAGATATAATAAATAATAAATATCAAATATTTGATAAAGAAGTAAATGAATTAAGAGATATTAGATATAATGATTTTACAATATTAATGGATAGAGATTCCTCATTTGACTTATATAAACAAATATTTACATATAATAATATCCCATTAGTACAAAAAAGAGATCTAACAATGAATGATGATATAGACATTAATATTATCAAAAATATAATAAAACTAATATTAAAAGATAATATAGATACGGAATATAAATACTTGTTTACAAGTATAGCTCGAAGCTTTTTATTTAGAATGAATGATAATACAATTTATCAATCTATAACAAATAATAATTATAATAATGAATTAATAAATAAAATTAAAAATATTTCTAAAGATATTGATCACTTAACACCAACAACTATTATAGATAGAATATTAAAAGAATTTAATTACTATGAAAAACTAATTACCCTAACAGATATAGAATCTTCAATAGTAAGAATTAACAAAATAAAAGAAGAAGCGTCAAATTTAGAAAGAATAGGATATAGTATAGAAGAATATGTTAATTATTTGGAAGAATTATTAGAAACTAATTATCAAATAAAATACAGTATAGATGACAATATTGATGGTGTTAGAATAATGAATATTCATAAATCAAAAGGATTAGAATTTCCTATATGTTATTACAGTGGAATATATAAAGAATTTAATAAACAAGAGCTAAAAGAAAAATTCTTATATGACTCAAACTATGGAATAATTACTCCATTATTTAATGAAGGAATAGATGAAACAATATATAAAGAATTAATTAAAAATAAATATGAAAAAGAAGAATTAAGTGAAAAGATAAGACTTCTTTATGTAGCATTAACAAGAGCAGAAGAAAAGATAATTATTATAAATCCATATAGTAAAAATAAAGGAAATAAACTAAATTCATTTAAAGATATGATAGATAAAATAGATACATTAAAGCCATATTATAAAGAAATAGATGTAGAAAGTGTAAATGTAAATAAAGATTATAAAATAAGTAAAAATAATATAAACAACATAATTATACCGACAAATAGTGAAAAAATTAAAGAAATAAATATCAATATTGACAAAGAAAAGTTAAAAGAAAATAAATATTCTAAGAATCAAAATTACTTAATTGATAATAAAATAAAACAAGAATTAGAATATGGAACAAAAATACATGAAGAACTAGAACTAGATGATTTTAAAAATCCAATGAAAGAAGTAACTAAAAAATTCTTAAAACACTTTGATATTAATAAATCAACTAATATAATAAAGGAATATGAATTTATTGATGAAGATAAACATGGTGTTATAGATTTAATAATTGAATATGATGATTATATTGATATTATTGATTATAAAACTAAACATATAGATGATAATGCATATATTGATCAATTAAATGGATATAAAAAATATATAGAAAAAATAACTAATAAAAGAGTAAATACATATCTATATTCAATAATAGATGATATATTAAAAAAAGTGTAGTTTTACACTTTTTTACGTTATATTATAAGATAGATGATTAACAAATAAAAATATATGTTAAAATTATAATAGAGGTGATTATATGGATAATCAAAATAATAATGATTTTATGTCAGTATTTAATGGTAATCATGTTGATGTAAATCAAGCTAATAATCAAGATATTCAATCACAAAATATGTTTTCTACAAATACATTGAATATACCAGATAATAAGTCAATTGATAATGAGGAAGAAAAAGCACATATAAGTATTGTTAATCCATTAGGTTCGAAAACAGCTGATAAATCTACATATGGTTCACAAGAAAATATAGAAAATGATAATAGATTAAAATCATTAGGAGTAGATACAAATCAAACAAAAACCGTAGAAAACAAAATATCATATGGTTTAAATAATAATATATTAGATAAAGAAAAACATAATAGTGAAACTAAACCACATAGTATAATATATACATTATTCGGAATATGTTTATTTTTGTTTGCGATAGGTCTAGCAATCTATCTTGTAATAGACTATTTTGAATTGTTAAAATAAAACAGATTTAGTCTGTTTTTTTGTATATTTAAAAAAATAATTATCATAATATAAATGGTGATAAAATGGATGAAAATATAGAATTACTAGAATATATGTTTAGAAATAGTGAAATGTGTGTACATACTTTAACTAAATTATTAGAAGATTTAGATGGAAAAGAAAATAGAATAAAAAAATTAATAGATGATGAAAAAAAGAAATATAAAGATTTTATGGATGAAGCACAAAAGATTATAAAGAAAAATAAGTATGAAATAAAAGATAATAGTACAATGTCTAAGATAATGTCCACTATGGGTATAAAAAAAGAAGTAATGAAAGATAATAGTGATTCAGCAATTGCTCATATGATAACAGAAGGAATAAATTTGGGTATATTAGATATTGAAACTAAAATAAAACATTATAAAGATTGCGTAGATAAAAAAGTATATAAACTAGCAAAAGAATATCTTGAATATCAACAAGGAGAAATAGAAAAATTAAAAGAGTATTTATAACTACCAAATTGGTAGTTTTTATGTTATTATTTTTATAGGTGATTTGATGAAACAGATAATAGTAGAATTAATACCAACTAAATTTAAAGATGGGGATATAATACAATTAAGTGCTTTAAAAATAGATGATTTAAAATTAATTGATAGATTTGATTACAGGTTAAAAGAAGATAAAATAGTGTATCCAGATTTATTAAAAATCATAAACTATGATAAGGATAAATTTATATATAAAAAATCAACAAATGAAATACTAAAAGAATTTAAAAAATGGGTAGAAGATTATCCTATATATATATTAGATAATAAATATACATATAATTATTTAAATGAATTAGATAATGAAATAAAATATATAGAAAAAGAATTAAATATGGAATATAGCGATGACATAATAAATTTAATAATAAAAAAATATAATTTAGAAAATTCAAATTATATAGTAGATTTATTATATGAAGCACTTATGTATGAGAGGGGATAAAATGAATAAAATAACTAAAACAATGTTAGTAAGTGCGATTACTAATACATTGTTATCAATTACTAAAATAGTTGTAGGTTTTATTGGTAAATCAGGAGCACTAGTTGCGGATGGAGTTCATTCTTTTAGTGATTTAATAACAGATATAGTAGCTATTGTAGGAAGCAAAATATCCAATAAACCAGCAGATCAAAATCATCCATATGGACATGGTAAGGTAGAATATTTAACTAGTATGATAATATCAGTGTTTATTGTATTACTTGGTGTAGCTATTTTAATAGATGTTTTTACTACAGAAACAACAAGACCTACTAATATTGTTATATACGCTACTATAGTTATAGTGATTACAAAGTTATTATTATCAACATATATATTAAAAAAAGGTAGAGAATATAAAAATAATATTCTAATATCATCAGGATATGAAAGTAGAACAGATGTTATATCATCATCAGTAGTATTAGTGGCTGCCTTAACTGCTAATATAAAAATGGATATATTTAATTATTCCGATAAGGTAGCTATGTTTATAGTAGGCTTATTAATAATTAAAACAGGTTTTTCACTTTTAAAAGAAAATGTAAGTACAATATTAGGAGAAAATGATACTGATCCAGATTTTAGAAAAGAAATAGAAGATATAATAATAAATTTTAAAGAAGTAAAAAAAATAGATGAATTAGTACTTATGAAGTATGGTTATTATTATAAGTTAATATCCGATATAGCAATGGATGAAAATATGAAATTAAAAGATGTACATGACATCTTAGATAAGATAGAAAATAAATTAAAAAAACTTACAAATATAAAATATGTAACAATTCATGTAAATCCATATAAATGATTTACTAAAATTAAAATAAGTGATATACTAGTGTGAGTTTGAGGTGATTATATGGCATTAAAAGCAGGAATAGTAGGTTTACCAAATGTAGGAAAATCAACATTATTTAATGCGATTACAAAACAAAATATATTAGCAGCTAACTATCCATTTGCTACAATAGAACCAAATGTTGGAGTAGTTACAGTACCAGATGAAAGATTAGATTTTTTAAATAATTTATATGAACCAAAAAGTCTAGTACCAACTGCATTTGAATTTACTGACATAGCAGGATTAGTAAAAGGAGCATCAAAAGGAGAAGGATTAGGAAATCAATTCTTATCACATATTAGAGAAGTAGATGCAATAGTAGAAGTAGTAAGATGTTTTAAAGATACTAATATAATACATGTTGATGGTGATGTAGATCCAATAAGAGATGTAGAAGTAATTAATGTAGAACTTATGTTAGCTGACTTAGAAGTAGTAGATAATAGATTAGGTAGAATTGGTAAAAAAGCTGCAATGACAAGAGATAAAGAAATAGCGTTTGAAGTAGAAACTTTAACAAAAGCTAAATCTTCATTAGAAATAAATGTTCCATTAAGAAGAGTAGAATTTAGTGAAGATGAAATGGAATTGTTAAAGAATTTTAACTTCTTAACTATTAAACCCATTATATATATGGCTAATGTTAATGAAGAAGATTTAATAGAAGATACAAATGAATATGTAGAAGAGTTAAGAAAATATGCAGATAAAGAAGATTCAAAAGTAATTACAGTATGTGCTAAAATAGAATCAGAATTAGCAGATTTATCAGATGAAGAAAAAGAAATGTTTTTAAATGATTTAGGAATTAAAGAATCAGGATTAAATAAACTAATAAAAAGTACATATGATATACTTGGACTTGCTACCTTCTTTACAGCAGGTAAAGATGAATGTAGAGCTTGGACTTTTAAAAGAGGATGGAAAGCTCCTAAATGTGCAGGTGTAATTCATACTGATTTTGAAAGAGGATTTATTAAAGCAGAAGTTATAAGTTTTTCAGACTTAAAGACTTGTGGAACAGAATTAAAAGTAAAAGAAGCAGGAAAACTTCGTCTTGAGGGGAAAGAATATGAGATGCAAGATGGAGATATCTGTTTATTTAGATTTAATGTTTAATTAAATTATGGGGGTAAAAATATGAAAAAATTAATAATTGATTTAGATGATGTTTTAGCAATTGATGGATACTTAAATATGCTTAATGCATATTTTAAAACAGGATACAAATATCAAGATATTAAAGGATACTATGTAGAAGAATTGCTTACAAAAGAACAACTTAAAGAATATAGAGAATTCTTTAAAAATAATAATGTATATGATTATGCAAGAGCAGAAGTAAATTCAAAATATGTATTAATGAAATTAATGACTATGTACGATATATATGTATGCAGTAAATATTTTTCAGATTTAGATAATACAATAGTACCTGAATTATTACCTAGAAAATGTGAATTTGTAATAAAGAATTATCCATTTTTAGATAGAAAAAATTTCATTTTTACAAATGATAAATCAATGATAGAAGCAGATGCTAAAATAGATGATTCAATAGATAACTTAACAGGTGATTGTACTAAATTATTATATAGTGCATATCATAATAGAAATATAACTAAAGAAGAATTAGATGAGTTAGGTATTATAAGAGTTAATAACTGGTTAGAAATAGAAGAAAAATTATTAACAAAACAAAAAGTAAAAAGTAGAATATAATTCTGCTTTTTTAAATATAATTAATAAAAACTATTTACAAAAAAAATAGTTTTTGTTATAATCTTAAGCGAGTAAGAAATTTACTCCTTGCAAGTAATTGCCAGAAGACCATAAGGAGGTGTAGAAATGAAAAACTATGAAATCATGTTTATCATTAGACCAACATTAAGTGAGGATGAAGTTAAAAAAGTAGTTACTAATTTTAAAAAAGTAATCACTGATAATGGTTCTAAAGTAACAGAAGTTAAAGAAATGGGTCAAAGAGAATTAGCTTATGAAATCAAAAAATGCAAATCTGGATACTATTTTGTATTCGAAGTTGAAGCAAAAGATGATAAAGCTGTTAAAGAATTTGATCGTTTAGGATTAATTAGTGGTGATATGATTCGTCATTTAATTACTAAAATAGAAAAATAAAAAGTGAGGTAATAAAATGAATCGAGTAGAATTAGTAGGAAGACTAACTGCAAAACCAGAACTTAGATATACAGGTTCAAATGTACCATTCGCAAGATTTACAGTTGCTGTAAATAGAACATTTAGTGGTGCAAATGGAGAAAGAGAAACAGACTTTATCAATTGTGTAACTTGGAGAAAACAAGCTGAAAATTTATGTCAATACCAAGATAAAGGAAGTCTTATCTCAGTAGAAGGAAGAATTCAAACAGGTAGTTATGATGCACAAGATGGATCAAAAAGATATACTACTGATGTAGTTGCTGATAGTATTCAATTCTTAGGAACTAGAGGATCATCACAAAATACTAGTGATGTAACTCCATATGACTATCAAGATGCACCTACAAACGATGTAAGTGTTGAAGAAGATCCATTCGCTGATTTTGGTGATAGTGTATCAATAGATGAAAACTTCCTAGATTAATGAAGGAGGATTAACATGGCAGAATTTTATAGAAAAAAGAAAAAAGTATGTCAAATGTGTGCAGGTAAATCAGTAGATTATAAAGATGCTGAAATTATAAAGAAATATGTAAGTCAAGATAAAGGTAAAATCTTACCAAGAAGAGTTACAGGTGCTTGTGCTGAACATCAAAGACATATAGCTAACGAAGTTAAAAAAGCAAGATTTATGGGTATTTTACCATTCGTAAAATAAGCAATAATACTTGCTTTTTTTTTATTATTATATTAATATATATTTGAGGGATAACTATGAGTAAAGATTGTATTGAACAAAGAGATGAATATATTTTAAAAGAATTTCCAGATGGTAAAAAAATAACTGTAAGAGACTTACAATTAGAAATACTTACTATTATGGATGAAATAGATAGAGTATGTAGAAAGAACAATATAGAATATGCATTAATCGCAGGTTCAGCTTTAGGAATATGTAATTATAAAGGATTCATTCCTTGGGATGATGATATGGATATATGTATTCAAAGAAAAGATTGGAAAAAATTTGTTAGAGCTATGAAAAAAGATCTATCAGATGATTTTTACTTTCACTGCTTTGAAACAGATAGAAGATATAATGTATTAATACCTTCAATGAAAATAAGAAAGAAAAATACTTATATACATGAAGTAAACTATTTACTTGAAAATAGATGCCCAGGTGATGGTATATTTGTTGATGCAGTTATATATGATAATGTATCAGATAATAAATATGTAGATGAATGGAAAAGATTTGGAATAAGATTATTAATGCCATTATTGGTATTTCTAGATAATCTAGGATTTAAAGCAGTATGGCTTAAAAAATGGATTTTAAAAAAAGCAGAAAGATATGGCAAAAAGAATAAAAAAAGTACTATGACTTCTCAAACAATTGCTATACCTTGGGAAAAATTCTTTAAAGAACCTAAATTCTTAAAGGAAGATGTTTATCCATTTAAAGAATATGAATTTGAAGGTAGAAAATTTTATTCATATAACAATATAGAAAAAGTAATGAAAGAATGGTATGGACCAAACTGTTTAAAAAAATGGGATGGTAAAAAATGGGTAGAAACATTACCAGTTGAAAAAAGAAAACCAAAACATGTAGAAAACTTAAATCTAGAAGATGGAACACCAGATATAGTAAGCAAAAAGAAAGGTTCTATGTTAATAAGAGGAATAACAATCGCAGTATTTATTCTTTTACTAGCACTTCTATTATTTAATGATTTTAGTTTAAAATTACTAGGATTAGGAATCATGTTTATAGGAGTATCAATTATATTATTTATAGATAGGTAATACCTATCTTTTTTATTGACTTTTTTAATTGAGCAGTATATCATATATATTACACGTTTTTTAGGAGGAATTAAAATGAAATATGATTTAATGTTAGAAATAGAAGAATCAGTAAATAGTGAAGAAATAACAAGGGAAAATTTTTTGCAAATATCAAAAATATTAAGAGGATTAGAAATGTATCCAAAAAATATGAAAATTGAACACAATATAAGTAAAGATTATAGTGATGAAAGTTATACTATTATTAAACCAATTTATATTTATGGTAATGAAGGAACATTAGTAGTGTGGCTAAATACCGACACTAGTTTTGAACTTATTATTGATCAAACAAGTGGATTATATATAGCACATGGTTCTAATGATTCTTATAAATACGCATATTATGATAAACTATCACGTTGTACAGTTCTAAATACTTATAATGATTATAAGGAAGAATTAGAAGAAGAAGGTTTTTCTCTATATCCAGGATTTATGGATACTGCTAATCATTTTGGTGTATTACCAGATATAGAAATATCAAATTCTGATATTCATGATGATAATGTGATAGATGCTATAAATAAAAAATTAGAAAAAGCAAAAAAGTTAAAAAAACAAAAGACAAAAAAGAAACAAAATAATAACAAATAAATAACAGATGAATGGGATATAGATTATATATTTAATAGGATTGGTGTAGTTCCTGATATTCAATTAGAGTACCTTGCTGAAGATATTGAAAATTGTTCAAATATAATTGATACAATAAATGAAGAATTGGAAAAAAATAAACAAAAAGTTAGATAATTAATTCTAATTTTTTTTGTTTGAAAAAAAATAAAAAAAATAATAAAAAAGTGTTGATTTTCATAGGATATTAGTGTAAAATATTGAATGTGTGACAAGCGGGGATGTGTAAGGTTGCTGATACGCCAGGTTATGTTGTAAACAAACTTAAAATGAAATGTCAGGTTTTTACGCGGAGCTAGTCTATACAGAGATATAGGCGAAAGGAGGAACAATATGTCTAAGACAAAAGTAAACATTAAATTAAAAGCATTTGAACA
>OMSK01000012.1 GCA_900313725.1 uncultured Bacillota bacterium
ATGATGATGCATTAGAAACAATATATGTTTCAGATAAATTTGTAGTAAATACAACTGATTCAAATAAAATTAGAAGAATGTTTATGTACTCTAGAAAATTAAAAGGTGGAAAAGGAACTACATATGATGAATCTAATGTTACAAGTTTATACGCACGTATAGATGATCCTACAAATGGTAAACCAGGATACTTTACTGATATAAAGGATAAACCACAACCTTAAGACTCTTTATGAGTCTTTTTTGTTGCTTTCTTAAAAATAATATTGTAATATATATTTAAGGAGAGTAATATTATGGATGATACAAAATTACTAAATGAAGATACTGTTTATATAAATGCACTATACGCTAAAGAAACAAATTATTTGGATTATTCTGAGGTAGCAAATTATAGAATAATTTTATATCAAATGCTTGTACAAGAATATAAATATATTCTTTATGGAGAGGAATTACCTAATATATTTGAAATTAAAGGTCGCACATTTATCAAAGAACTAGAAGGAATTTTGTGTTTTGAACCCTTAGATGAAGAATTTGTAGAATCAGTTAATGAATCATACGAAGAAAAATATCAACAAATTATTAGATTATCTCGTGAAAAATTTAAAGAATCAAATAAAATAAAAATAAAATAACCAATTGGTTATTTTTTATTATAATAATATGATATAATATATTTGGGAGGTTTTATGATGAATAGTATGGAAAAATATAATAAACTATTATCAGATTTAAAGGACATAGAATTAGAAAAATCTACATTAGAAGAAAATGAAATAGTAAAAAGATATTTACAATTAAAAAATAACATAACTAAATTACAAAATAAAAAAGTGAAAATATATAAAGAAATGAAATATCAAGAATATGATAAATGTAATCATATACTAATATATTCAAAAATAGAAAATGATCCACATGAATCAAGAAAATATTCATATAGAGGATGTGTAAAATGTGGATTAGATGAAAGTGTTTTAGATGCAGATTATACTTTATCATTTGATGAACAAATAAAATATGATTATTTAATAAGTAAAGGTATTAGATATATGCGTGGAATAAAAGTAGAAGTAGTAAATAATTTGGATGAAGCACAAAAATATTATCAATTATTAAAAACTAATAATCCAGATATTAATGATGAGGAATTTGTTAGATATTTTGAAGCATATATAAATGAAAAATCACAACGAGGAAAAGTAAAAGAAAAATAATAACTCAGATTAAACTGAGTTTTTTATATGACAATTACTTTACATAGTATAAAAATTTTTTCTATGAAATAGATATTGGTTATGATATAATATTTATGTATGATAGAGGTGTGTTTAATGAAAAAGAAATTATTAATATTAGCAGCATTATTAACAATTATTCCTTTTAATGTAAAGGCAGAAACATTAGCTAATTATGTAACAGGATTGGTAGGAAATGATTCTAGTGTAGTCGCAGATGATCCAGATCATAATCCAAGATATATAGGAGCTAATCCAAATAACTATGTAGAATTTAATGGTGAATCTTGGAGAATAGTAGGAGTATTTGATGGAAAAGTTAAATTAAATAGAACAGACCCACTAGATAATTTTAATAATCCTCCAGTTTTTACCTTTGACTCTTCAGATTCATCTGTAAATGGAGGTAATGGTGCAAACTATTGGGGTGATTCAAAATTAATGTATGAATTAAATGGGGATTACTTAAATAGTGAACTAACTGATGATACATTATGGTATAGTAATACATATAATTCTAAACAAGGTGTATTTAATCATACTAAGGTAATAAAAGCTGATGCTAAAAAAATGATTGCAGATGCAGTATGGTATTTAGGTGCCCCAAACTTTGACGGTACATCAACATATTCTATGGCTAATACAACAGCAGAACAAGTTTATAATAGAGAAAGAAGTAATATTATTCCTTTATTAAATCCAGGTGGTAATTTATCTAATGACAATAAAGATAGAAAAACAACTTGGACAGGTAAAGTAGCGCTAATTTATGGTAGTGATTATTTATATTCAACAAGTGGTAGTGATACAGTTTCAAGAAGTGAATGTTTGTCAACTGCACTATGGCGTACTAGTTATCCATCATGCGCGACTAATTCTTGGTTAACACATATGCATAATGATTGGACTATTTCACCTTCGACTTCAAATGGAAGAAATATCTATGTCGCAACTATATATCATGGAATTGGTTCAGGTTCTACAGGTTGGCCTAGTGGTATGGAAATGAGACCATCATTATATTTAAAATCAAATGTTTTGGTTACAGGAGGAACTGGTTCAAAAGAAGATCCTTATCAATTATTATTAGGTAATGTTATAACTTTTGATAGCCTTGGAGGTAGTAAAGTTGATTTACAATATGCATCTCCAAACAGCAAAACAACAAAACCAACTGATCCAACAAAAGAAGATAATATATTTAAAGGTTGGTATACTGATCCTGAATTAACAAATAAATTTAATTTTGATGATACAATAACAAGTGATATTACTTTATATGCTAAATGGCAATTTGATTATAAAATACTAGAAGGTAAAGACCAAACATTTGCTGATAAAGATTTAACTATTAAAACAAATGGAGATTTAACTAAATTAGAAAAAATTAAAGTAAATGATAAAGTAGTAGATGAAAAATACTATGAATTAAAAAAGGGAAGTACAATTCTTACTTTAAAAGCAGATTATTTAAAATCTTTAGAAAACGCTAATTACACAATAACATTTGATTATAGTGATGGAAGTGTATCAACTACTTTTAAAATAAATCAAGAAACTAAATTAGCATCTAATACAACAGAAGATACTACTACAACAGAAGAAATTAAAACAACGAATCCGAAAACAGGAGATAATGTAATGAAATTCATTATATTATTAGGAGTAAGTATTGTAGGATTTATCATAATTGCGATAGTAGCTTTAAAGAAAAAATCTAAAAAATAATAAAAAACTCGGACTAATCTGAGTTTTTTTGATATAATGTATTTAGGAATACAACTAGGAGGTATAAAATTGAAAAAAAATGAAAAGGATTCAAAACTATTTTATGGATATATACAACAATATAATAGTGAAATAGGCTTTCAAAATAGTGATAATATAAAGGTATATAATAGTGATTATTTAAGAAATTATATTCCTGATACTAAAAAGATAAATTATATTATATTTGAATATCCTAAAAGTAAAGATAATAATGTAAAAGAATTATTAACAGGAGTAGAATTTCCATTTATTTTTACAGAAGTATCTATTTATAATATAACACAAAAAGTATATACTATTTATAAAGAAATAGATACATTTATATATTTA